>NZ_RZTB01000007.1:87738-100946 GCF_003997735.1 Mesorhizobium sp. M7A.F.Ca.MR.148.00.0.0
TTCCAGGCCCGAACCAGCGGCGTCAGCAGCAACAGGCGTTCGATCGCGGCGATCGGCGGCGCGAGATCGATGGCCGCCGATGCCTCGGTCTCGAATGCGGCCTCATCCTCGTCGAACTCGCCGAGTGGCCGGATGACCGGCAGGATCGCCGAGCCGCCGCCGCCGCGTGCCGCTAGGCTGTCGACGAAGACACCCCGCAGAGCGCGCGCAGCACGGCGTGTCGGCACATAGATGGTGACATCGGCCAAAGCGAGCGGGTCGCCGTCAAATCGAAACCCCGGAACAAGGCGGCCGGCAAGCAGCGCCTCGGCAAGCGTCGGCAGAAACGGCGCTCCGGGCGGGATCGAGAAAACGCGGCTGGAGCCGCTCATTGCGACTCGATGAGCGCACCGGCGACCGCCGCTTCCGCGAGCGGTACGGCATCGGGCGTGCCGACGGTGATCCAGTGGCCATGCATGGGCATGCCGAACAGGCGGCCGGCCGCGATGGCGGAATCGAAATAGGCGTTGAGCGAGTGCGGCCCGGCCGGTGCACCCTCGAACAGGCGCGGATGGACGATCGCCGCCCCGGCATAGATCAGCCCCGCCGGGTCGCCTTTCGAACGCCGCAAGCCGCCATCCGGCGCCACCAGGAAATCGGTGCTGCCGCAGTGTCCGGTCGCCTGTTGGAGATCCGCCAGCATCAGCAGAATATCCATTTTCGCCGCGTCCCATGCAAGGGCGAGGCGCTGGAGATTGAGAGGACCGTCATCGATCCAGAACGTGTCGGCGTTGAGGATGTAGAAGGGCTGATCGCCCAGTTCGGGCAACGCCTTGACGATGCCGCCGGCGGAATCGAGCAGTTGTTCGCTCTCGTCGGAAATGACGATGTTTGGCGCGCGGCGCGCAGCGACATGGGCGACGATCTGTTCGGGAAAGTAGTGGACGTTGACGACCGCCTTGCCGACGCCGGCGGCGGCCAGGCTGTCGAGGCTCCAGTCGAGCAACGTCTTGCCGGCAATCTTGACCAGTGGCTTGGGAATGGTGTCGGTGATCGGCCGCATGCGTTTGCCAAGCCCGGCTGCGAGTACGATGGCGGTGTCCGGTCTTGCTGTCACAGCGCTCGCTCCTCCAGCAAACCGTGGGTGTCGTAGAACTCGCGCAGGCTTGCCAGCGCCGGATGAGACAGGGCCCGGCGCAGATAGTCGCGGATGCGCGGCAGGTGCTTCAGATAATAGGGCTTGCCGTCGCGTTTTTCGAGGCGGACGAAGATACCGAGGATCTTGGAGTTTCGCTGCGCCGCCATGATGGCGTAGGACTCCAGGAAGCTTGCCTCGTCGAAAGCCCCGGCTGCCTGGCGCGCCGCGACATAGGCATCCAGCGTCTGTTTCTCGATCTCGGGCGAGATGGTGACCCGCGCGTCCATGGCGAGCGAGGCGACGTCATAGGCGGAAGGGCCGATCAGCGCATCCTGGAAATCGACAATGCCCAATCGATCATGCCCTGAACGGTCGCCGCGCCAGATGATGTTGGGCGAATGGAAGTCGCGCAGCATCAGCGTGACCTCGCGGCCTTGCAGCCGGTCGAGGAGCGCGTTCCATTCCCTGTGGTAACCGGCGCGCAAGCTGTCACTTGGCGGGCCGCCCGATATCGCAGGCACGTACCAGTCGACCAGCAAATCGGCTTCGATCATCATGGCGTCGCGGTCGAAAGGCGGCACATCGTGGAAGCCGCCTTGCCCTGTTTCCAGGCGCTGCGGCCAGGCCCTGCCATGCATCATGGCCAGCAGCTCGGCCGCCGCTGCGCAACGCTCGGCCAGCGGCTGGCCATCGCCGCCGAGGAAACCTTCGGAACCAAGATGTTCGAGCAGCAGGAAACCTTGCTCCTGGTCCTCGGCATGGATTTGCGGAACGCTGACGCCACCTTCCTTCAAGGCGCGGTCGATGGCGACGAAGGCGGAGACCGACTGAGCGGTATGCGCGATCTCGGCATAGGGCTTGCCGTCGCGCACAGGCGGACCGAGAACCAGCCGTGGCGAGTTCATCAAGACCCGAGGCTTTTGGTCCGGCAACGAAACGATCTCGTAGGAGCGGGCCGAAGCATCGCCGATGAAATGGCGGCGCTGCGCTTCCCCCCAGCCGGCGTTCACAAGAAAGTCGCGCATGGCCAGCGATCGTGCCGCCCGATCGAAGGCATCCCCCTGGCCTGACAATCGCGCCAGCCGGCCGTCGCCATGCTGGACGAGCTCGATCAGGACCGTGGTTTTCGGCAGATGGGCTTCCGCCCGTTCCGGCCATTCGACCAAAGCAGCACCCTGCGCCAGGGCTTCGTCGAACCCAAGCTCATCGATCTCCTCCGCCGAGGACAGGCGGTAGAGATCGAAATGATGGACCGGAATGCGGGTGTCGTAGCTCTGCACCAGCGTGAAGGTCGGGCTCGGAACGTCGAGGCTCGCATCGTCGGCCAAGGTCCTGATCAAGGCCCGCGCCAGCGTCGACTTGCCGGCGCCGAGATCGCCCTTGAGGGCAAGCACGTCGCCCGGGCGCAGCGACAGCGCCAGATCTTCGCCCAGCCGCGCTGTGTGGGTCTCGTCGGCGAGTAATCGCTCCAGCACCAGTCTGGTCATCGAACGCGCTACTCGGCCGCGGCGCGGATGCCCGGCATGTCTGGAAAGGTGCAGATGACGGTCGTGCCCTTGTCCTTGCCGGTTTCGATGCGAACGCTGCCGCCATGCAGCTCGACGAAGCTCTTGACGATCGACAGGCCGAGGCCGGCGCCGCGCCGGCGGCCGCCATTGGCGCGCGGCTCGAAACGGCGGAACACCGAATCGAGCACATCCGGCGGCATGCCGGGACCATCGTCATGAACCGAGAATTCCACCCCATCCGCCAGATGGCGGCAAGTGAGCCGGATGATGCTGGCTTCCGGGGCGTAATTGGCGGCGTTGCTGAGCAGATTGTAGAGGATCTGGCGGACGCGGACCTCATCGCCGTGAAACGTCTTCGGCGCCGCGATGGCGTCCACCTGGAGACTGATCGAATGCTCTTCCAGCCGGTCGGCCACCAGCTCGGCCGCAGCGGCGATGGTGCGATCGACCTGCACTTCGGAGATGTCGAGCTGCATGATGCCGGCGTCCACCGTCGCCAGGTCGAGGATATCGTTGACGATGGTGAGCAGGACCGAGGAGGACGAGCTGACATGCTCGACATATTCGCGCTGCTTCTGCGTCAGCGGACCGGTCGTGGGCTGCGACAGGAGTTCGGTGAAGCCGATAATGTTGGTCAGCGGCGAGCGCAGTTCATAGGAGACGTGCTGGACGAATTCGTTCTTGAGCTGGTCGGATTTTTGCAGCGCCTCGTTCTTGTCCTTCAGCGCCCGCTCGACATGGACGCTGTCGGTGACGTCGACGAAGGTCATCATCACCTGCCCGTTGGGCAGCGGGATCATGGCGTAACTCAGCACATTGCCGTTGTTGAGCTCGGTCTGTCCGTGGCGGTCGCGGCGCTCGTCGTCAAAGCCGGTGATGGCGGCAACGAAGCTGGGCCAGGGGCTGTCCGCGGCCTGCCGGTCACAAAGGTCGCGTATCGTCGACACGTGGACACTGGGCTTGGCCGCTTCACCGCTCAATCCCCAGAGAGTGGCAAAGGCAGGATTCGACAGCCGGAGCCTGCCGTCGGGTCCGAACACCGCCACGCCTTCAGCAAGATTGTCGAGCGTCTCGCCCTGGACCCGTACCGCTGTCTGGTAGCGGCTTTCGAGGTCCATCTTCTCGGTCAGGTTCTCGAACACCCAGGTCACGCCGCCCTTGGGCTGCGGATTGGCGACGACGCGAATGGTCTTGCCGTCCGGCAGATGCCACCAATGTTCCTGGGATTCGACGGCGCGGTAGGCGCCGAGCAGGCCTTCCTTCCAGCGACGCCATTCAGGCTGTTCGGCGATCTTGCCCTCGCTGCGCAGCCGGTCGAGCAGCAAGGCATTGTCGGGTGCGCTGTGCAGGAAGCCGGCGTCCAGCCCCCAAAGCTTCTGGAAGGCCTGATTGAAGAACCGCAGCTTCTCGTCGGTGTCGAAAATGGCGACCGCCGTGTTGAGCTGGTCGAGCGTGTCGGCGTGGCTTCGCACCGTCCGTTCGTATTCGCCGCGAACGGCCTCAATGGCACTGGTGTCGCAGGCAAGGCCGGCCGAGCCATCGCTGCCGGCGAAATCGGTGACCGCGAACACACGGCGGTCACCTTCGATCACGGTGGACAGCGACTGCTCGAAAACCGGATGCGTCTTGTGCTGGGCGGCAATCGCATCGCGCGCCTGGCCGCCGAGGAACTCTTTTTTCTCCCGGACCGCGGCTTCGGCATTTTCGGCTTCGACGGCATCGGCATAGGCGCGGTTGACCCACTTCAGCCCGCCATCCTCGCCGCGGAGCCATGCCGGCATGTTCAACGCGTCGAGCAGGCCGATCATCGTGTCGTGGTCGGCGGCGAGCCGCTGGTTCTCGATCTTCAGCCTGGCCTGGCTGCGCTGCGTCTCCGAGAGCGAGACGAAACGCACGAGCACATGCGCGGCACTCTTGCGGCCATGCACTTCGAGTGGCGCACCGGCCTGCGATTCGATGACGAGGTCGAAGGGTTTGGCCTTCTCGCGCAATCCCGCGACGGCATGTTCGAGTGCCGCCGCCGAACGCGGCATCAGCCAGCGGCCGAAAGCGAGAAAAGCGGCCCTATCTTCGGGAGCGCCGCTTTCGACGGGCAATGTGCCGATAAGCTCGGGCTTCTTGTTTTCCGCGGCCCAGACGACGACGCGCTGGTCGCGCAGATTGAGCAGCGCCTCGGAGCGGCGGAGCGCCGCGTTGATGTCGGCGAGGCGGCTCCTGAGTTCGACATTCTCCGCCGAGGTGCGGGCTCTTTCGCGGATGAGAACGATGGCCGATATCAGTGCGGCACCCGTCACGCCGACGAACACGGCAAGCTGCATGACCTCGATGGCGCTCACCGACAGTCCCGCGACGCTGGCAGCAGCGGTTTCGGCATGCGCGACGGCGCCAACCAAGGGGCCCGCGAGCGCAGAGGTGGCAAGGAATGTCGACGCACGGGCGCGCCAGGACAGGCTCCCGCCTTCCAGGGCGGAGCCAGCAATCCCCCCCGAATCGTCATGGCCGCCGGAAACGGCCCGTCCCGCTCTGTGCGGGTGTTGCCCCGGCATGTCTTGGTCCTCTCCGCCGCCTGAATGCAAGACCGCCCTGATGCGTGCCTCTCTTGACCCTCTCGGGCTGGAAGCATCGCCGAATCACCTGACAATAGCCCCTCGCCGAATCGCCGTGAAGGCTGATGGCGCGCAAAAATAAGGCCGGGCGAAAAGTCAATCGCCCGGCCTCAATATCTGGTAGCAATTTTCGCTTTGGTTAATAGCGGTAGTGTTCCGGCTTGAACGGACCCTGCGGCGTGACGCCAATATAGGCGGCTTGTTCACCGGACAGTTCGGTCAGACGGGCGCCGAGCTTGTCGAGATGCAGGCGCGCGACCTTTTCGTCGAGATGCTTGGGCAGGACATAGACCTGGTTCTCGTACTGGCCGGGCTTGGTGTAGAGCTCGATCTGCGCCAGCACCTGGTTGGTGAAGGATGCCGACATGACGAAGCTCGGGTGGCCGGTGGCGTTGCCGAGATTGAGCAGCCGCCCTTCCGACAAAAGGATCATCCGCTTGCCGTCCGCGAAGGTGATCATGTCGACCTGCGGCTTGACGTTGGTCCATTTCAAGTTGCGCAGCGCGGCGACCTGGATCTCATTGTCGAAGTGGCCGATGTTGCCGACGATGACCATGTCCTTCATCGAGCGCATATGGTCGAGGGTGACGACATCCTTGTTGCCGGTGGTGGTGATGACGATGTCGGCGGTGGGGGCCGCATCTTCCAGCGTGACGACTTCAAACCCGTCCATCGCCGCCTGCAGGGCGCAAATCGGATCGACCTCGGTGACCTTGACGCGGGCGCCGGCGCCCTTGAGCGAGGCCGACGAGCCCTTGCCGACGTCGCCATAACCGCACACGACAGCGACCTTGCCGGCCATCATCGTGTCGGTGCCGCGGCGGATGCCGTCGACCAGCGATTCCTTGCAGCCATATTTGTTGTCGAACTTCGACTTGGTGACCGAGTCGTTGACGTTGATGGCGGGGAAGGGCAGCAGGCCCTTCTTCTGCAGCTGATAGAGCCGGTTGACGCCGGTGGTCGTCTCTTCGGTGACGCCGCGGATCGCCGCCTTCTGCTTGGTGAAGAAGCCGGGCGAAGCCTTCAGGCGCTTCTTGACCTGGGCGTAGAAGTATTCCTCTTCCTCGCTCTGCGGGTTGGACAGCACATCCTCGCCGGCCTCGGCGCGGGCGCCGATCAGGATGTACATGGTGGCGTCGCCGCCATCATCGAGGATCATGTTGGAGAGGCCGCCATCGGCCCACTGGAAGATCTTGTCGGTGTAGTCCCAATACTCCTCCAGCGACTCGCCCTTGACGGCAAACACCGGGATGCCGGCTTCGGCGATGGCCGCGGCCGCATGGTCCTGGGTCGAGAAGATGTTGCAGGAGGCCCAGCGGATATCGGCGCCCAGCTCCTTCAGCGTCTCGATCAGCACCGCCGTCTGGATCGTCATGTGCAGCGAGCCGGTGATGCGCGCACCCTTGAGCGGCTGCTTGGGACCGAATTCCTCACGGCAGGCCATCAGGCCCGGCATTTCGGTTTCGGCGATCTCGAGTTCCTTGCGGCCCCAGCCGGCAAGCGAGATGTCGGCGACCACATAGTCCTTGCTACCCGTCATGGCAGTACTCCGATGCGAATGTTGTGCTTGCGAATTTGTTGCGGACACGCCCGCGCCGGTCGGCGCGTCGAAGGGCGCGAATTGCCGGCCTGACTAGCAGATCGGAGCAAGGACGACAATGGGATATAAAGAAATCTTTATCCCTGCATGTCTCTCAGACACGCATCGGCGCTCTACCTGATCAGCATTCCTCGCCGAAGCGGGACGCCACCAGTTGCTCCAGGGCGTCGATGACCTGCCGGGCTTCCGGTCCGCTGGCGGTGACGCGGATCGAATAGCCGGGGCTTGCCGCCAGCATCATCAGGCCCATGATCGAGGTGCCGCCGACCTTGACGCCATCCTTCTCGACATGCACCGAGGCATCGAAGCCGCTGGCCAGCTGGACGAACTTCGCCGAAGCGCGCGCATGAAGGCCACGTTGGTTGATGATGGGAAAATCCCGGACAATTTGGTCTTTTTCCGGGGACAGCGCGGTCATTTGCTGCTCAGGAGCTGGCTGGCGACATTGATGTATTTGCGGCCGGCGGCCTGAGCCTCATCGAGCGCGGCGGCCATATTGTCGCCCTTGCGGATCGAGGAGAGCTTGATCAGCATCGGCAGGTTCATGCCGGCGATCACCTCGGTGCGGCCGGACTCCATCACCGAAATGGCAAGGTTGGAGGGCGTGCCGCCGAACATGTCGGTCAGCACGATGACGCCCGCCCCGGTATCGACACGGGCAACAGCGTCGACGATGTCGCGGCGACGCTGCTCCATATCGTCGTCGGCACCGATCGCCACGGTTTCGAAATTGTCTTGTGGCCCGACGACATGTTCGACGGCATGTCGGAACTCGGTGGCCAGTTGACCGTGCGTTACAAGCACGAGTCCGATCATTCTTTGGTGGCTCCCGTCATCGCCGCTTCACAGGCGCATTTTATGCTCGCCAGCCAATCCAGGCGGCGGGAGCGCTATCTTGTCGACGCACGGCCCGTTGACAAGCCCAAAATTGCGAAGGCACATGCCATTTTGACGCATTGCAGCAAAAAACCCGGAACGGATCATAGAAAAGGCGCGATCGACAGCCGCGCCATCACGGCCGGCAAGACCGCTGGAACATTGCGTTCGACCACGTCGACCCGCGGCACCAGACAGCCGGCGATGCTGCTTGCGGCATCCTCCTGGAAGCGCACCGCTTCGCCGGCCGGCACCAGGCGGACATGGAGGTCGACGAGGCCTGCCGGCTCGAATGGCAGAGGCCGGGGGCCGAGCCCCGGCACCTCGGCGAGGCCTTCTATGGCGGCGGGAGCGCGGCACAGCAGCCGCCCGGCATGCGCCTCGACGAAGAGCTGATCGTCGCCGACGAGCCGCGAGAACAGGCCACGATGGCGACAATGGTCGATGAGCGCCAGCGCCAGCGTCGTCTTGCCCGAACCGGAGGCTCCGGTGACGAGAATGCCGCGCTCGCCGATCAAAACCATCGTCGCGTGAATGTTTTCAGGCTGCACGGCTGGACCAGGCGTGGTTGGAATTCATGCTCTCAGCCTTCGGCCGGCAATGTCACCACGAAACGAGCGCCCTTGATCTCGCCGGGTTTGGTGCCGGGGATGTTCTCGGCGGTGAGCGTGCCGCCATGGGCCTCGACGATTTGCCTGGATATCGACAGGCCAAGGCCCGAATTCTGGCCGAATGCCTCGCCGGCCGGCCGGTCGGTGTAGAACCGTTCGAAGATGCGGTCGATGTTGTCGGCCCGGATGCCGGGGCCATTGTCGTCGACGGTGACGATGTTGAACTTGCCGGCACGCGCCAGCGACAGGCTGATGTGGCCATGATCCTCGGGAACGAAGGAACGGGCGTTCTCGATCAAATTGGTGATGACCTGGCCGATGCGCAGATCATGCCCGACGACGACGTAGCCTTTGACGCCCTGCGGCAGCTTGGCGGCCTTGAACTCGATCTCGACCGCCTTCTTGTTGCGCGTCGCTTCGCGCGAAACGGCGACGAGATCGGTGATGAATTTCTTCAGGTCGACCGTCCCGGCATCTTCACGCGCGAGCTCCGCGTCCAGGCGCGATGCGTCGGAAATATCGGTGATGAGCCGGTCCAGCCGCCTGACATCGTGCTGGATGATATCCATCAGCCGGCCGCGCGAATCGTCGTTCTTGGCCAGCGGCAAGGTTTCCACCGCGCTGCGCAGCGACGTCAGCGGGTTCTTCAGCTCGTGCGAGACATCGGCCGCGAAGCTTTCGATCGCCTCGATGCGGGCGTAGAGCGCGTTGGTCATGTCGCGTATGGCGATCGACAGATTGCCGATCTCGTCCTGGCGGTCGGAAAAATCGGGGATTTCCTCACGGCTCTTGACGCCGCGCCGCACCCGCACCGCCGCCGCCGACAGCCGGCGCAGCGGATTGGAGATGGTGGAGGCAAGCAGCATCGACAGGATGGCGGTGACAAGGGCCGCGATACCGAAGACGCGCAGGATCGCCTTGCGCTCGGCGGCGACGATCTTGTCGATGTCGCCGCCTTCGGTCGACAGCATCAGCACGCCCAGGACGGCACGAAAGCGCTGGATCGGCACCGCCACCGAAACGATCTGCTCGCCCTGCTCGCTGACGCGCACGATGGTCGACGGGCTGCCGGTGAGAGCCTTGACCACTTCCGGGAAAGCGGCGCCATTGCCGCCCGGCTGCTCGTGATAGACCGGCAGCTCGGTATTGCGGAAGAAGTCGAAGACGAATTTCTGGATGCGCTCGACCAGATCGGGCTCTTCCTCCTCGACCGGCGGCAGGTCGTAGCGCAGGATCTGGCCACGCGAATAGAGGTGGCGTGAATCGAGCAGCAGATTGGCGTCGCGGTCATAGATGCGGGCGCGGGTCCTGGTCGGCGAGATCAGCCTTCGCAGCACCGGGGCGACGCGCTCCGGGTTGATCGGGAAGTCTAGATTGTCGAGTTGGTCGGAGCCCGGCCCCAGGCTTTCGCCGGCCTGCAGTTCAAGCAGCTTTTCCGGGTCGATGCTGATCGAATCCGTCTCGACCGTCGCCGACGCGGCGATCGCGCCGGCGATGATCTCGCCCTGGGTCATCAGGCTTTCGACGCGGGCGTCGATCAGCCCGTCTCGGAAGGTGTTGAGATAGAGGATACCGGTCACCAGGACGGCAAGGCCGGCAAGGTTGAGGAAGAGGATACGCCGCGTCAGGCTGGAAAAGATATGATGGCCGAGGAAGCGGCGCATCGGCACCGTGATCTTCGAGACGAAGGACGGCATGATCCGCGACGGCCGCCTGGAGGCGCCCGCCGGTCTTGTTCGCTGTGCTTCCACTGCCATCGAATAGCAGCTCCCGCCTAGTCTTTAGCTTGATGCATATCGTTGTCCCAAAACCGGGACCACTTTTGGGCGACATGCATTACTTTGCTCCGATGAATGTCGTCATCCCAAAACCGGGACCACTTTTGGGCGACATGCATCATTACGCTTCGCGGAACCGGTATCCGACTCCGTAAAGGGTTTCGATCATCTCGAAGTCGTCGTCGACGGCCTTGAACTTCTTGCGCAGTCGCTTGATGTGGCTGTCGATGGTGCGGTCGTCGACATAGACCTGTTCATCATAGGCCGAATCCATCAGCGCATCACGGCTTTTTACGACGCCGGGACGCTGCGCCAGCGAATGCAGGATCAGGAACTCGGTTACGGTGAGCGTCACCGGCTCGCCCTTCCAGGTGCAGGTGTGGCGCTCCTGGTCCATGACGAGCTGGCCGCGCTCGAGCGAGCGGGCCTGCTGGCTTGGCGTCTTGGCGGCAGCCTCGCGGGCACTGGCACGGCGCAGCACGGCGCGCACCCGCTCGACCAGCAGGCGCTGCGAGAAGGGTTTGCGGATGAAGTCGTCGGCGCCCATCTTGAGGCCGAACAATTCGTCGATCTCGTCGTCCTTGGAGGTCAGGAAGATCACCGGCAGGTCTGACTTCTGGCGCATCCGGCGCAGCAGTTCCATGCCGTCCATGCGCGGCATCTTGATGTCGAGGATGGCAAGGTTCGGCGGGCGTGCCGCCAGGCCTTCCAGCGCCGACGCACCATCCGTGTAGGTCTCGACGCGATACCCCTCGGATTCCAGGGCGATCGACACCGATGTCAGAATGTTGCGGTCGTCATCGACAAGCGCGATTGTTGCCATTTCAAGCGGCTCCCTCATGAGCTGTCCCTTCTGTCGTAGAGAAGGGGCTTTTGCAGGACAAATTAGGTACAAAATGTGGCATAGGCCTTGTCCGCTGTCACGCGCGGCATGCCGGCGGCCACAATCCTACCTCGACATGGGTTGGACGAACGTACATCGCCAATCCTTTGGGCAACCGCGAAACTTTTTGCACATATAAACGATTTAAACAACTTTCAAAATATTTAAATCGATTAATGATTTGATATCATTTGGCTTTTCTGGTTCTGACCATCTCAGCCCGCGTAGTGGGCGTGCCGGGAACGTGCCGGCAAAGATGCGGCAAATCCAAGAGGGACACTCGATGTCGGAAGTCGGCAAACGCAATTCCGCCTGCGCGATCGATCATATCGGCCTGAAAACCACCGGCGTGGTGCGCTATAATTTCGGTGCGGCTGCCCTTTATGAGGAATCGATCGGGCGCGGCGAGGCCCGCTTGACCGCCCATGGCGCGCTGGTCGCCGAGACCGGACAGCACACCGGCCGCTCGCCCAAGGACAAGTTCGTCGTCCGCGATGGCGCCACCGAACCACATGTCTGGTGGGACAACAACAAGGCGATCTCGCCGGCCCAGTTCGACACGCTGCTCGCCGATTTCCAGGCGCATGCCGCGGACAAGGATCTATACGTCCAGGATCTGGTCGGCGGCGCCGATGCGGAGTCGAGGCTGCCGACCAGGGTGATCACCGAATTTGCCTGGCACTCGCTGTTCATCCGCAATCTGCTGATCCGTCCGGATGCCGCCGAACTCGAACAGTTCGTGCCTGAGATGACGATCATCGACCTGCCGTCCTTCCGCGCCGATCCCCTTCGTCACGGCAGCCGCACCGAAACGGTGATCGCCGTCGATCTTTCGCGCAAGATCGTGCTGATCGGCGGCACCTCCTATGCCGGCGAGATGAAGAAGTCGGTGTTCACCATGCTCAACTATCTGCTGCCGGCGAAAGACGTGATGCCGATGCATTGCTCGGCCAATGAGGGTGCGGCCGGCGACGCCGCCATCTTCTTCGGCCTGTCGGGCACCGGCAAGACGACGCTCTCGGCCGATCCCTCGCGCACGTTGATCGGCGACGACGAGCATGGCTGGGGACCGCACGGCATCTTCAATTTCGAAGGCGGCTGCTACGCCAAGACGATCAAGCTGTCGGCGGAAGCCGAGCCGGAAATCTTCGCCACCACGCAACGCTTCGGCACGGTGCTGGAAAATGTCGTGCTCGACGCTGATGGCGTGCCGGATTTCAACGACGGAAGACTGACCGAGAACACACGCTGCGCCTACCCGCTGGACTTCATCCCCAATGCCAGCAAGACCGGCCGCGCCAACCATCCCAACAACATCATCATGCTGACCGCCGATGCGTTCGGCGTGATGCCGCCGATCGCGCGGCTGACCCCGGCGCAGGCGATGTATCATTTCCTGTCCGGCTACACCGCCAAGGTGGCCGGAACCGAAAAGGGCGTGACCGAGCCCGAAGCGACGTTTTCGACCTGTTTCGGTGCGCCGTTCATGCCGCGCCACCCTTCCGAATACGGCAATCTGCTGCGCGAGCTGATTGCCCGCCACGGCGCCGATTGCTGGCTGGTCAACACCGGCTGGACCGGCGGCGCCTACGGCACCGGCAAGCGCATGCCGATCAAGGCGACGCGCGCCTTGCTTGCAGCCGCACTCGACGGCTCGCTGAAGACGGCCGAGTTCCGCACCGACCCTCATTTCGGTTTCGAGGTGCCGGTGGCTGTGCCGGGCATCGATAGCGCTATTCTCGACCCGATGATTCTGGACCCCCGGGCGACCTGGGCCGACAAGGCCGGCTATGACCGGCAGGCGGCACGGCTGGTCGGCATGTTCGCCGTCAATTTCGAGAAATTCGAAAGCCATGTCGACGCCGTGGTGCTGGGCGCGGCGCCGCGCATGCAGGAAGCGGCGGAGTAATCGCGCCACAGGGGTCAGCTTTCGTTGAAAGGCCCGGTTCGATCGGGCCTTTTCTTTTTCGATCCGCCGCGCCATGACTGCGGCATGGCGAGCGACGACAACATCATCATATCAGGCGATGCGGTGATCCATCCGGGCGACCTGCACGAGGATTTCATCCGCTCGTCCGGTCCCGGCGGCCAGAACGTCAATAAGGTGGCGACGGCGGTGCAACTGCGCTTCGACGCGGCCAACGCAACGGGTCTGTCGGAGCGCGTGCGCGAGCGGACGATCAAGCTTGCCGGCCAGCGTGCCACCAAGGACGGTGTCATCGTCATCGA
>NZ_RZTB01000007.1:101103-107900 GCF_003997735.1 Mesorhizobium sp. M7A.F.Ca.MR.148.00.0.0
CGCGGCACGATCAAGAAGCTGCGCGGCCGGGTGGAGAACGATTAAGCACCACACCAATCACGCGCAAAACGACTTCCCATTTTGGACCGCAGATGCAAAGTTCAACCATTGCCATTAGCAAGGGAGACCAAGGATGGGCATGTTCGATTTCGTCAAGAGCGTCGGCAAGAAACTGGGCATCGGCGGTGACGACGAAGCCGCACCCACGGCCGACACACTCAAGAAGGAGCTCGATTCGCACAAGCTCGGCACCGATGGCGTCGAGGTCGTCGTCACGGGCGACACGGCGGTGCTGAAGGGTGTGGTCAAGGACCAGTCGATCTTCGAGAAGGCGGTCATCGCCGTCGGCAACACGCTCGGCGTCTCCAAAGTGCAGGCCGACGAATTGCAGGTCGCGCCAGCACCTGGCACGGCCGCCGCCCCCGCCAAGGAGCCCACCTTCTACACGGTGAAGAAGGGCGACAATCTCTGGAAGATCGCCGAGAAAAGCTACGGCAAGGGCCAAGGCGTCAAGAACACGGTCATATTCGAGGCCAACAAGCCGATGCTGACCCATCCCGACAAGATCTATCCGGGCCAGGTGCTGCGCATTCCCGACCTCGCCTGATCGGCGGCTGCCAATTCGACAAGAGCGGCGGCTTTCGGGTCGCCGTTTTCATTTGATCGTGACATTTTACGGTTCCGAACCATCCAAGAGGTAATCGAATCCGTGCTCGTCCTGCCCAAAGGCGTCCGCCACATGCCGGCCTACCTGTCGCGCAGCGCGCAGGAAGAGCTGGTCGACCAGGTGAGACGGATCGTGCAGCAGGCGCCGCTGTTCGTGCCGGCCATGCCGCGCACCGGCAAGGAGATGAGCGTGCGCATGACCAATTGCGGGCCGCTCGGCTGGGTCACCGACAAGGAGCACGGCTATCGTTACCAGCCGGCGCATCCGGTAACCGGGGCGCCTTGGCCGCCGATCCCGGATGCGCTGCTCGACCTGTGGCGTGAGGTCTCGGGCTATCCGCACCCGCCGGAAGCATGCCTCATCAATTTCTACACGCCGGACGCAAAAATGGGCCTGCATCAGGACCGCGACGAGACCGATTTTTCGGCGCCGGTCGTCTCCGTCTCGCTCGGCGACGACTGCCTGTTCCGAGTCGGCCAGACTACGCGTGATGGCGCCACCAAGTCGTTCAGGCTGAAAAGCGGTGACGTCGTGGTGCTCGGCGGCGAGGGGCGGCTGTGCTTTCACGGCGTCGATCGGATCTATCCCTCGACCTCGGCGCTGCTGAAAAACGGCGGGCGGATCAATCTGACGCTGCGGCGGGTGACGGAGCCGGCCGTCACAGCTTCCTGAGCGCCACTTCCTCGATCAGGTGATCGGCGCCCTTGCGCAGGATCAAGTCGGCGCGGGCCCGCGTCGGCAGGATGTTCTCGCGCAGATTCTTCAAATTGATGTTGGTCCACAGGCCTTCGGCGATGGCGCGCGCCGAACCCTCCGACAGCTGCGAATAGCGGTGAAAGAAGGAGTCCGGGTTGCGGAAGGCGGTCTCACGCAGCCGCATGAAGCGGGAAATATACCAGTTGTGGATCAGCTTCTCGTCGGCATCGATGTAGATGGCGAAATCGAAGAAGTCCGACAGGAAAGGCACGATCTTGCCGTCCTGCGGCAGCTTGCCGGGCTGCAGGACATTGATGCCTTCGAAGATCAATATGTCGGGCCGGTCGATGGTGACGAACTCGCCGGGAATGACGTCATAGGTCAGGTGCGAATAGACCGGCGCGCGGACATCGGGCAGCGCCGACTTGATGCCCGACAGGAAGCGCAGCAGCGCACCCACATCGTAGCTGTCGGGGAAACCCTTGCGCTCCATCAGGTTCTCGCGCCGCAAGACCTCGTTGGGCAGCAGGAAGCCGTCGGTGGTGATGAGATCGACCTTGGGGCTCGACGGCCAGCGCGCCAGCAGCTCCTTCAGCACGCGTGCGGTGGTCGATTTGCCGACCGCGACTGAACCGGCGATGCCGATGATGAAGGGTGTCTTGACCACGTCGACCGCGTTGAATAAGGCCTGGCGTTGCCGAAACAGCAGCTGGCTCGCTTCGACATGCGCCGACAACAGCCGCGACAGCGACAGATAGATGCGCGTGACCTCCTCGAGATCGACCGGATCGTTGAGCGAGCGCAGGCGGCGGAATTCGTCCGCGCTCAGCGTCAGTGGGGTATCGGCGCGGAATTGCGACCATTGCTCGGCGGAGAAGAAGCGAAAGGGGGAATACTTCTCGGTCGGCGCGAGCTGATCCATCGAGATACCTGCCCTTCCTCGCGGTCAGCCCTTGGGCCGTGACGCCTTCTCGGCGATGCCCGAACGCCGGGTGCGGCCTTCGAGTTCCCTGAGCACGTCGCTCAGCGAAACTCCCGAGAGGCCGAGAACGACGAGCCAATGATACATAAGATCGGCACTTTCCGAAACGAGGGCCTGTTTGTCGCCCTTGACGGCGGCAATCACCGTCTCGACGGCCTCCTCGCCGAGCTTCTGCGCCGCCTTGTCGATGCCGCGCGCGAACAATTTTGCCGTCCACGAATCCGGATCTCCGGAATGGGCGCGTTCCCCAATGATTTTTTCCAGATCGGAAAGCGAAAACTCGGTCATGGCGTCATCTATCTGCTTGTTTAAGCATGATCTTTTCCGAAAACCGGTTCCCACTTTTCGGGATCATGCTTTAGGGCCGATTATTCACAGAGTCCAGCCGCATAGGCAGCCCCGCGGCGGCCATATGCGCCTTGGCCTGCGCTATCGTGTAGGTGCCGAAATGGAAGATGGACGCGGCCAGCACCGCGCCGGCATGGCCGTCGCGAATGCCTTCGACCATGTGGTCGAGCGTGCCGACGCCGCCGGAGGCGATCACCGGCGCGCGCACGGCGTCTGATATCGCGCGGGTCAGCGCGATGTCGTAGCCGGCCTTGGTGCCGTCCCGATCCATCGAGGTCAGCAGGATCTCGCCGGCGCCGCGATCGACCATTTTCCGGGCGAACTCGACCGCATCGATGCCGGTCTTTTCGCGGCCGCCATGAGTGAAGAGCTCCCAGCGGTCGGTCTCACTGGTGCCCGACACCTTCTTGGCGTCGATGGCGACGACGATGCACTGGTTGCCGAACTTGTCGGCGGCCTCGGCGACGAAATCCGGGTTCTTCACCGCGGCCGTGTTGATCGACACCTTGTCGGCGCCGGCCAAGAGCAGCTTCCTGATATCGGCGACCTGGCGCACGCCGCCGCCAACGGTCAGCGGCATGAAACATTGTTCGGCGGTGCGTGCGATGACGTCGAAGATGGTCTCTCGATTGTCCGACGAAGCCGTGATGTCGAGGAAGCAAAGCTCGTCGGCGCCGGCCGCGTCATAGGCCTTGGCCGCCTCGACCGGATCGCCGGCGTCGACGAGATCGACGAAGTTGACGCCCTTGACGACACGGCCGTTCTTGACGTCGAGACAGGGGATGACACGGGCTTTCAGCATCAGCGGCCCTCTATCGTGGCGATGAGATCGTTCAGCAACTGGCCAACCAGCGGCGGAACATCGGCCTGGGCGTCGAAGGCCGGGTCGTAGGCGGAGACGGTGATGCCGACGATCGGCACCGCCAGCGCCATGGCGCACGTGGCATCGCGCAACTGTTCCGGGCTCGGCCCGCCCGAAGTGATATAGCGGTTGGCCTGCAGCTCCCGGGGATCGTGCACGTCCATGTCGAGATGCATGTGCACGCGTCTGGCGCCGGCGATCTTCAGTCTTTCGGCCGCCCGGGCCACCCCGGAGCATTCCGTCCGCACGATCGGCAATGTCTCCAGCAGCCGCTTCTCGTCCGGATCGAGATCGCGCGCGTTGACGAGCACGCAGCGTGACGGATCGACCGGCTTGAAGCCGGGAATGGCGGACGCCATCGGTCGCCAGCACAGGCCGAGCACGGTCGCCAGCGCCATGCCGTCGAGAAAGCCGTATGTGGATGTCTCGGGCGTGTTGAGATCGCCATGCTGGTCGGCCCAGATGATCGCATCGGCGTCTTCGCCGGCGACCGCGCCGGCGCTGGTCAGGCAGTTTCCGGCAAGGACGATGGGAAACCGACCGGCGTCACGGGCAAGACGAACCTCGCTCGCAACCGCGTTGCAGACGGCAAAGCCGGTGGCGATTTCGCGCTCCTGGGTATCTCCAACCTTGCCGATATCCTCGACCATCACATCGTGGCCGGCCATCGTCAGGGCGTCGACGAGCCCGCCAGAGACCAGCGCGTCCGGACCCTGGCCCATGCCGCCATGGTAATGGCCGCTGTCATAGGACGCCAGGATAATGGAGATTTTCACGTCCGCGTCTCCGCCCTGCCCTGCAGGATCGCCAGGGCCTCCGCCGGATCGATGCGGCCATCATAGAGCGCGCGGCCGGAGATCGCGCCTTCGAGCTTTTGCGCATCGGGCATGGTCATGCGCACGATGTCGGCGATCGAGGCGAGGCCGCCCGACGCGATGACCGGGATCGACACGGCATCGGCGAGGTCGATGGTGGCGTCCCAGTTGATGCCGGTCAAAACGCCGTCGCGGTCGATGTCCGTGTAGATGATGGCAGCGACGCCGGCGCCCTCGAACTTCCTCGCCAGTTCGATGACGCCGAGGCTCGACGCCTCGGCCCAGCCCTCGACGGCGACCTTGCCGCCCTTGGCGTCGATGCCGACGGCGACCTTGCCCGGAAACGCCTTGCAGGCCTGCTTGACAAGGTCAGGATCGCGCACCGCCACCGTGCCGAGGATGACGCGGGCCAGCCCGCGATCGAGCCAATCTTCGATCTGCGCCAGCGTGCGGATGCCGCCGCCGAGCTGCACCGGGTTCTTCGTTGCCTTGAGGATGGCGCCGACCGCCGCACTGTTGACGCTCTGGCCCTGGAAGGCGCCGTTGAGGTCGACGACATGCAGCCATTCGAAACCCTGTTGCTCGAAGGCCCGCGCCTGCGCGGCAGGATCATCGTTGTAGATGGTCGCGGTCGCCATGTCGCCATGCCTGAGGCGCACGCACTGGCCGTCCTTGAGATCTATCGCCGGGAAAAGGATCATCCGTTCAGGCGCCTTCCACAATGGCGAAATGGGATGTCGAATAGAGACGTCGGAATTTCAGCGCCACCTGGTATTCAGGCGAATGGAAGCAGGCGAGTGCGACCGCATAGCTCTCGAACTCGATGATGACATGGCGATTGCCCGATGGCCCTTCCGGGCTCGACGATTGACCGCCGCGGGTCAGGAACTTTGCGCCATATTTGTCGAAAGCCGCTTTGTTGGCGGCAATGTATAGCGGATAGTTTTCCGGATCGGTCACCTCGACCATCGCCATCCAGTAGCCCTTCTTGCTCATGGTCTATCCCTCTGCTCGAGCATGATCTCCGGACAAACGGGAACCGTTTGTCCGAGAAAGCCGGGGTCCACTTTTCGGGATCATGCTCTAGGGCCTCCAGCGCAGGAAATTGGTGATCAGCGCGAGGCCGAGCGCCTGGCTCTTTTCCGGGTGGAACTGCGTGCCGACAAGATTGTCGCGGGCGACGGCCGCCGTCACCGGGCCGCCATAGTCGGCAACCGCCAGAACCTCGTCCGCCTTGCCCGCATCGAGATGATAGGAATGCACGAAATAGGCATGCAGCCCGCTTGCGCCAGTCGGTATGCCGGCAAACAGCGGATGCTGGCGCTTGAGCTCGATCGTGTTCCAGCCGATCTGCGGGATCTTCAGCGCCGGATCGGAAGGCATGATCTCCTTCACGTCGCCCGATATCCAGCCGAAGCCCTTGGTAATCGTCTTTTCGAGGCCGCGCTGCGACATCAGCTGCATGCCGACGCAGATGCCGAGGAACGGCCGGCCCTTGACGATCGCAACCTCCTCGACGGCTTCCCACATGCCTTCGACGGCCTGCAGGCCGGAGGCGCAGTCGGCATAGGCGCCGACGCCGGGCAGGACGATGCGATCGGCCGTGCGCACCCGCGCGGCATCTGCGGTCAGGTCGATATCGGCCGATATGCCGGCTTCGCGCGCGGCGCGCTCGAAAGCCTTGGTGGCCGAGCGCAAATTGCCCGAGCCGTAGTCGATGATCGCAACCCGCATGTCAGCTTCTTCCCGGAATGTGGGTCAGCCCCAGCGCCATGCCCGGCTGCGCTGGCCGCGCGAGGGCAGCATCGGGGACCATGCGCGGCGCCGGCACAACCTCATCGGGAAGCGCCTCCGCTTCCAGCGCATAGCGTGTGTCGGCATCGTCGAGCCAACCGGCTTCGACCGCGCCCCATTCGTGCCAACCGCGCCGGCGAAGTGCCGCGATGCGCAGGCCTTGCCCTTCCAGTCCGACATAGAGCGAAACCAACAGTGACAGCAGCGAGCCGGCCAGACCAAGGCCGAGCTTCTGGCCCAGCATCGAAAGCAGGCCCATGACGACGAAGGCAAGCGCTGCCTCGATCCACAGCCGATGCCAGGCGAACCATAGCGGCGGCACCAGGAGGCCCAGCCAGGTGAAGCCATCGCGGACAAAGGCCGTGGCATCGGCCTTCTCGCTTCGGCCTGGCGGTTCCATCACGACATAGGTGGCCATGGCCTTATCCCTTCAACGATCCCTTGGTGGAGGGAACCGCATCCGGCTGGCGCGGATCGCGTTCGAGAGCCGCGCGCAGCGCGCGCGCCACCGCCTTGAAGCAGGTCTCGGCGATGTGATGGTTGTTGGCGCCATAGTGATTGGTGACATGCAGCGTGATGCCGGCATTCTGCGCCAGCGCCTGGAAGAATTCGCGCACCAGCTCGGTGTCGAAA
>NZ_RZTB01000007.1:108013-114051 GCF_003997735.1 Mesorhizobium sp. M7A.F.Ca.MR.148.00.0.0
GCGCATGATGCCGCGCCGCTCGCCCAGTGCCTTGGCCAGCGCCTGGCCAAGCGCGATGCCGGTGTCCTCGACGGTGTGATGATCGTCGATATGCAGGTCGCCCTTGGCCCTGACCGTCATGTCGACCAGGGAATGGCGCGCCAGCTGGTCCAGCATATGGTCAAAGAAGCCGACGCCCGTCGAAATGTCCGATTTTCCGGTGCCGTCGACATGGACCGAGACGGCAATCTCGGTTTCCTTGGTCTTGCGGCTGACTTCGGCGGCGCGGGGCGGCATCACTCTATCCTTGTCCCAGAGGTTCACATCGTGACCAGCTCAGAGGTTCAAGCGCTCGCAGGCTTGAAAACGAAAGCCTTCTAGCAGCATGATCCGGCGATTGCCAGTTGCGAACCCGGCCGCTATCCAGCGGTTTGCAATCATCGGTCCCATGCATACATATGGCCGATCAAGTCACTCGTACCGCGCCGATCGCCTTATCGGGATGGCGCTGCTCGGAGCCAGGAAATGTCCGATAATCTGACCATGCACGCCACGACCATCGTGACGGTGCGCAAGGGCAACAAGGTGGTGATCGCCGGCGACGGCCAGGTCAGCCTTGGCCAGACCATCATGAAGGGCAACGCCAAGAAGGTGCGCCGCATCGGCAAGGGCGGCAATGTGATCGCCGGGTTCGCCGGCGCCACTGCCGACGCCTTCACGCTGCTGGAGCGGCTCGAAGCCAAGCTCGAACAATATCCAGACCAGCTGACGCGCGCCTGCGTCGAACTCGCCAAGGACTGGCGCACCGACCGCTATCTGCGCCGGCTGGAAGCGATGATGCTGGTGGCCGACAAGTCGGTATCGCTGGCGCTGACCGGCACCGGCGACGTGCTCGAACCCGAATTCGGCGTCATGGCCATCGGTTCGGGCGGCAATTACGCACTGGCCGCGGCCCGCGCGCTGATGGACAGCGACAAGGATGCCGAGGAGATCGCCCGCAAGGCGATGCAGATCGCATCCGATATCTGCGTCTACACCAACAACAATTTCGTCGTCGAAACGCTCGAGGTCGGCTGAAAAGGCCGGCCATGACCCCGAAAAGTGGAAACCGGTTTTCTCGGACGAACGGTTCCGTTCGTCCAGAGATCATGGCCGAACAAGAAGATAGCTACGACTTTCGGCCGGTGACGGAAAAAGACCTGCCGATGATCGCCGGCTGGCTCGCCGAGCCGCATGTTGCAGAGTGGTGGGACGATCCGGAGACGGAAATCGCCGGCATTAGCGAGCACATCGACTCGATTTCGGTCGAGCCGCTGATCGTCGAGCTCGACGGCAAGCCGATTGCCTATCTGCAGAGCTACGACCCGCATCTGGAAGACGACCATCCCTATGCCGACCAGCCGTTCGGCACGCTCGGCATCGACGTGTCGATCGGCGTGCCGGAGTTGCTCGGGCGCGGCCATGGCTCGGCAATCGTGCGCCAGTTCGTCGAACAGCTTTTCGAGGAAGGTGTTCCGCGCGTCATCATCGATCCGGATCCCGCCAATGTCAGGGCGATCCGTGCCTATGAAAAGGCTGGCTTTGTTGCCTTTGACACCAGAACATCGGAGTACGGGCCGGCCTTGATGATGGCGCTCGACGCGACGCAGGAGCCCAATTGATCAGCGCCGAAACCCTCGACAAGGCAGTCGCGAAAGGTTTGATCTCGCAGACCCTGCGCGATCAGTTGGAGGCCATGGAACGTGCGGTCGCTCTCGCCCCCGAGGCCAGGCGCGCCGATGACGAGGGTGACGAGGAAAACCTGCGGCTGGTGGGCGGCGGCAACGATCTGTTTGTCACCGTGGGAACCGTTCTGCTCAGCGCCGGCTTCTTCTTTGTCCTGACCACCTTGCTTCCAGGCCAAACATTCTGGATCGCCGGCATCCTCGCGGTTTTCGCCTGGGGGCTCGCCGAAATCGTCACGCGTCAGCACCGGATGAAATTATCGTCGTCCGTGCTTGCCCTGATTTTCATGGCCGCCATTCTGGCCGCTCTGGCGCTACAGGTGGAGGCCAGCTTCGGCATACGCAAGCCGGAGACTATCTGGCAGCTATTGGCGTTGCGCCAGACGGCGTCCCAGGCCGGATATCTGTTCCTGGGCGGAGGAATAATCGCGGCGGCGATCTATTTCTGGCGTTTTCGCGTCCCCATCATTGCCGGGGCTATCGCCATCGCTTTTACACTGCTTGCCTTCCTGCAAACGGCGATAATTCTGTATGACAGCGTGACAGCGGGTGCGATTGCGCCACCGCGTATGGAGGATGTTCCCGAATTGCTCCGCGCGGCACTTTACATGCCGCTGATCTGCGGCCTGATCGTGTTCGCAACGGGTGTAGCTTTTGACATTTACGATAGGGATCGACGCAAGATCTGGTCCGATTGCGCTTTCTGGCTGCATGTCGTCTCGGCGCCCATGCTGGTGCATCCGCTCTTCATTATGGCAACCGGCCAGAACGTCGTATTCGGACATATCGCGCCGGATACCAATGCAACCCTCATGCTGGCGATTCTGATCCTTGGCTTCCTCTATGTCGCGCTTGCCATCGACCGCCGTTCGCTTCTGGTTCCGACATTGGCTTACTTCGGCTCGCTGGGCATCTATTATCTGGTGAATTCCGCCTCCGATTCGACGGGCATCCCGCCTTTTGCCTTGATCCTGGTCGTTGTTGGCGCGCTGATCATTCTGTTCGGGGCTGGCTGGCAGCGTATCCGGCGGATTGTGGTCAAACCCACCTTGCCGGCTGCCGTGATCCGCCGGCTACCGCCGCTGAAGGCGTGACAAGGCTTTGTGATGATCGAGACGGCGACGCGAAACGAGGGGGAATGAACCGATGACGACACCGGCCGCGGAGAACAGCTATTCGGCCTATGAAGACAGCTGGCGAATGGGGCTTCTGCTGGTGCTTGCCCTGGTCATCTTCCAGGCCGGGGCGCTCTACGGCATGGGGCGAACGCCGATCTGCACCTGCGGCTACGTCAAGCTCTGGCAAGGCGTCGTGCAGAGTTCGGAGAATTCCCAGCACATTTCGGACTGGTATACGTTCTCGCACATCATCCACGGCTTCCTGTTCTATGCGCTGGCGAGATTCCTGTTCCCGCGTTCGCCGATCGGCTTGAGACTGGCGTTCGCCGTCTTCATCGAAGGCGGTTGGGAGCTGCTCGAAAACAGCCCATTCATCATCGAGCGCTACCGCGCCGGCACCATCTCGCTCGACTATTACGGCGACAGCATCATCAATTCGGTGTCCGACACACTGGCCATGGTGCTGGGATTTGTGATGGCGCGAAGGCTACCTATATGGGTGATCGTCAGCCTCGCCATCATCTTCGAACTCGGTACCGGCTATCTCATCCGGGACAATCTGACACTCAACGTGATCATGCTGCTGCATCCGTTCGAGGCCATCAAGCAGTGGCAAAGTGGAATCTAGTGATATGAGCACATTTTCTCCCCGCGAAATCGTTTCGGAACTCGACCGTTTCATCATCGGCCAGAAGGACGCCAAGCGCGCCGTGGCCATTGCCTTGCGCAACCGCTGGCGCCGCCAGCAGCTGGAAGGCCAGATGCGCGAAGAGGTGATGCCGAAGAACATCCTGATGATCGGGCCGACCGGCGTCGGCAAGACCGAGATCTCGCGCCGCCTGGCGCGGCTCGCCGGTGCGCCTTTCGTCAAGGTCGAGGCGACCAAGTTCACCGAGGTCGGCTATGTCGGCCGCGATGTCGAGCAGATCATCCGCGATCTGGTCGAGATCGCCATCGGGCTGGTGCGCGAGAAGATGCGCGAGGACGTCAAGGCGCGCGCCCACGTCAACGCCGAGGAACGCGTGCTGGAAGCGCTGGTCGGCAAGACGGCGAGCCCGGCCACCCGCGATAGTTTCCGCAAGAAGCTGCGCGACGGCGAACTCGACGACAAGGAGATCGAGGTCGAGGTTGCCGACACCGGCAGCGGCGGCATGCCCGGCTTCGAGATTCCCGGCATGCCGGGCGCCAATATCGGCGTGCTGAACATCAACGACATGCTGTCGAAGGCGATGGGCGGCAAGAAGACCAAGACGCGCAAGACGACGGTCAAGGAGTCCTACGACCTGCTGGTCAATGACGAGTCCGACAAGCTGCTCGATCAGGACGAAGTGGTGCGCAGGGCGCTCGATGCCGCGGAAAATGACGGCATCGTTTTCCTCGACGAGATCGACAAGATAGCGGCGAGATCCGACATTTCGGGCGGTCCGTCCCGCGAAGGCGTGCAGCGCGACCTGCTGCCGCTGGTCGAGGGCACCACGGTGGCGACCAAATACGGGCCATTGAAGACGGATCATATCCTGTTCATCGCTTCCGGCGCCTTCCACGTCTCGAAGCCGTCCGACCTTTTGCCGGAGCTGCAGGGCCGCCTGCCGATCCGCGTCGAGCTGCGGGCGCTGGAGAAGGACGATTTCGTCCGCATCCTGACCGAGACCGAGGCGAGCCTGATCAAGCAGTATATCGCTCTGATGAAGACCGAAGGCGTCGAGCTGACCTTCACCGACGACGCTATCGACTCGCTGGCCGGCATCGCCGTCGATCTCAACGCCAGCGTCGAGAACATCGGCGCAAGGCGGCTGCAGACGGTGATGGAGCGGGTGCTGGACGAAATCTCCTACGATGCGCCCGACCGCAACGGCACATCGGTCACCATCGATGCCGCCTATGTGGAGAAGCATGTCGGCGACCTGTCCAGGAATACCGACCTGTCGCGGTTCATCCTTTAAACGACGGCGCCGGAACGTTCCGGCGCCGGTCCGGACAACATTTTCCGGCAAGCAAAATCGTGTGTGGCCAGATGGTACCATCTGGCCACCTTTCGTAGTGCCGGGTGAAGGGGCGCTCTCGACTCGACCAAGAGCTTTACCTAGTTTGCGCGGCAATTCTCGATCTCTTGGTTGACGCAATTCCGGGAAACCGTTTCACACTTTTCCTGGAATTGCTTGGGCGGCGGGTGCATGAAAAAATTGATCCTGGTCATTCTCGGCTTGACGCTGGCGGCGACGCTGTTCGCCGCCGAGGCAGCGACATCGGTGCCGCCGGGAAATCGCAATGCCGTGCAGCCCGACATTCCGGGTGCCTCCAGCCGGCGCACGCAGGCGACCAACACCAGCTTCCAGGCGAAGTATCGCAAGGTCTACGCTCTGCTGCAGAACGACGCCGATCTGCGCGGCAAGATCAAGAAGGCAGCAGCCACCTACGGCATCGATCCCCTGCACATCGTCGGCGCCATCGTCGGCGAGCACACCTACAATGTCGATGCCTATGACCGACTGCAGACCTACTACGTCAAGGCAATCTCCTATCTCTCCAGCAAGCTTTCCTTCGCCTATGACGGCGAGGACATCACCGATTTCGTGCAGCGGCCGGAGTTCAAGAAATGCGCCGGGATGTCCGACAGCTACGACCTGTGGGAATGCCGCGAACAGGTGTGGAACCGTTCGTTTCGCGGCAAGAGCGTCGGCGGGACCAACTTTCCCGACGACCGCTTCGGTGCCACCTTCTTCCAGCCCTATTATGCCGGCCAGACCTTCGGCCTCGGCCAGCTCAACCCGCTGACCGCCTTGCAGATGAGCGATCTGGTGCACAAGGTTTCCGGCCTGCCGAAGCTCGACGTCGGCGATCCCAATTCGGTCTACAAGACCATCATGGATCCCGACCTGACGCTGCCCTACGTCGCCGCGACGATCCGGAAATCGATCGATGCCTACAAAAGCATTGCCGGCTTCGACATTTCGGGCAATCCGGGGGTCACGGCCACGCTGTACAATGTCGGCAATCCGGAGCAGCGCGCCGACGCGCTGAAGGCGGAGAACGACAGGCGCCGCGCCGCCGGCGAGCCGGAAAAGCTGCCGGAAGAGAATTACTATGGCTGGCTGGTGAATGACAAATTGGCGGAGCTGAAGGCGCTGTTTTAGGCTGGGGTTCAGGCGCGCTGACGTTAATTTGCCGACGCCTGCGCCGCCCCTCATTGTCCTGCCGGACATTTCTCCCCGTATAG
>NZ_RZTB01000800.1:0-206 GCF_003997735.1 Mesorhizobium sp. M7A.F.Ca.MR.148.00.0.0
GGTGGAACCCGCTGCCTGCATCGCTCGGGCTATCGATGCGGCTGTATAATTAGCTGTCTCGTCTTGTCGCGTTTCGCCAATGCGAGACGCCTCATTCCTTCGCGCCCCCTCTGTCCTGCCGGACATCTCCCCCACGAGGGGGGAGATTGGCGGTTCGGCGCCCCGCTCTTTCCTGCGGCCCTGCAACGTTCGAGATTGGTGAAATC
>NZ_RZTB01000801.1:0-202 GCF_003997735.1 Mesorhizobium sp. M7A.F.Ca.MR.148.00.0.0
GCGATGACGCGCAGCAGCGTGGTCTTGCCGCAGCCCGAAGGCCCGATGAAGGAGACGAACTCCCCCTTGCCGATGGTGAGATCGACGTTGGACAGCGCCTGCACCGGCCCGTCATTGGTCTGGAAGGTCAGTCCGAGTTTGCTTGCCGCGACGACGGCTGGCGAAGTCCCTGTCATCGGCTGCCGCCTGCCTGTTCCCGCCC
>NZ_RZTB01000080.1:0-2512 GCF_003997735.1 Mesorhizobium sp. M7A.F.Ca.MR.148.00.0.0
CTTCGTCATCCACGGGCGGAGCAGGAGCGAAGCTCCATCGCGGAGACCCGAGGATGACGACGTTACGGGCGTTTCCGACAACTGTCAGCGCAAGCGCCCGTCAAACTTCCGCCTTCCGCGCTGGGGACCTAATTCAAATTGATGTCCCGGCTCGCCGATCGCATCGACACCGCGAATCCGGCCAGCACATCGAACAGCGCGATGATCATCAGCGTGAAGAAGACGGAATGGGCCGCGCCCTTCACCAGCAGGAACTCGACCAGGAAGGCCACGAACACCAGCGTCGACAGAAGATGGTCCATGATCGAGGCGTTGGTCGTGCGCACCGACTTCGCCATTTCGAGGAACAGGAAGACCAGCCCGATCAGTATCATCAGGTCGCCCAGCGTCATCGAGAACACGCCGCCCGACATCATACTGAAGGAGAAGACCTCGCTCGCCCAAGGATCGTCACCGCTGCCGAAAATTCCCAACAGTCCGAGGTTGTAGAGCACGAAAGGCACGATCAGCAGCGGAATGGCACCGAACATCTGGCGTCTCCATGTGGGGGCAATCCTTTGTAGAATGCGCCACAGGCACGCCGTCAAGATGTTTCGATGGCAGCGTTGAACACGGTCGAAGACCGCACGCAACAACCATGTCAGCCGGTTGCCGGCCGAAGGATTTGCAACGCCTGCGGTGCACGCCTCGAAATGCGCTGCCGACCGGCCCAAACGCAAAAGGACCAGCCACCGGCCGGTCCTTATGGAAATTCAAACCTTTGAAAAAGCTGGGCTCAGCTTTCCTTGGGCGTCAACACCTGGCGACCGCGATACATGCCGGTCTTCAGGTCGATATGGTGCGGACGGCGCATTTCGCCGGAATTCTTGTCCTCGACATAGGTCGGAGCCTTGAGGGCGTCGGCCGAGCGGCGCATGCCGCGCTTGGACGGAGAGGTTTTACGTTTCGGAACGGCCATGGATATGCTCCACTACATGGTCAAAAGCCCCGCCCGCCCTCGTGAAAGGGCCATGTCGGGGCCTAAATCTGAGAAAGTCGGGTGCCTATACACGCCCTGTGCCGTTTTGGCCAGCACTGGCGCGAATTTTTTTGGATCGTCTAGCGGAGACAACCGACATAGGCGCCTGAGCGGCCGGCTCGCCGCTCGATCAGATTGGCAAGCCGCCTCAGGCCAGGCCCGGGCTTGGCCGGATTGCGGGCGATCGGATTTGGCAAGGAGACCGCAAGCAGGGCGGCCTGCCGTCGCGACAGCTGTTTTGCCGAAACGCCGAAATGGTGTTGTGCCGCGGCCTCGATGCCGTAGATGCCCGGCCCCCACTCGGCGATGTTGAGGTAGATTTCCATGATGCGCCGTTTCGACATCACCGCATCGAAATAGACGGCCAGCGGCAATTCGACCACCTTGCGCACCGAGCCCAGCGGCCGCGACCACAGAAACAGGTTCTTTACCGTCTGCATGGTGATGGTCGAGGCACCGCGCGTCGCTTCGCCGGCCAGCGCGTCGTCGACGACGCCTCTCAGCTCGCCGAGATCGACGCCACGATGAAAGCAGAACTGCCCATCCTCCGACATGATGACGGAATTGGCCAGCACCGGCGACACGTCGTCGAGCGACACCCAGCGGCGGTCGTAACCGGAGAACGTCGCCAGGTCCTTCAACATCAGCGTCGAGACAGGATGCACGAAGAACGGCAGGTAGAGAAAGGTCAGCACGACCGGAATCAAAGCCAGCACCGCAGCCACGACGATGCCGCGCCGGACCCAGCGTTTGAGACCGCGGCGATTTACGCCTCGCGATCTCGTCGCCATGTCCAGCTTTTCGGTTTCATGATCGACGATCGGTTCCGCCAAGCCGCCCAACCCGTGCCAGAGAGCTCGTTTTGAAACGCGCTCCTGTGAGTCATGTGACGGTGTTTTCGAGAACCGGAGCGGAGCGTACATTAGAGTACGCAAGCACCGGAAGCGCAGAAAACGCCCTCAGATGACCGCAGGAGCAGAGTTTCCAAACGGGCTCATACTGCTCCGGCATAATGGCGCTTGCCTTCTTGCGCAACGTCTGAGTGTCGGCTACCGGTCCCGGCCATGACGAATGACGACCAAATGGCGTTCGAAATGGCGCTCATCCGACGCGCTGCCGCCGTCGAGGTGCTGCTGCGGCGGCTGCTCGACGACCGCGCGCTTTCGGGCGAGATCGCCCGGCCTGAGCGGTTGATGGCAGCCATGCGGCACGGCGTGCTGAACGGCGGCAAGCGCCTGCGGCCCTTCCTGGTCATGGAAAGTGCCGCCCTTTTTTCCGCCGATGGCGAGGCGACACTGCGTGTCGCCGCCGCACTTGAATGCGTGCATTGCTATTCGCTGATACACGACGACCTGCCCGCCATGGACGACGATGACCTGCGTCGTGGCCAGCCGACCGTGCACAGAGCCTTCGACGAGGCGACCGCCATCCTGGCTGGCGATGCCTTGCTGACGCTGGCCTTCGACATCATCGCCGGCGAGGCGACCGCCCTGC
>NZ_RZTB01000080.1:2522-26200 GCF_003997735.1 Mesorhizobium sp. M7A.F.Ca.MR.148.00.0.0
CCGCCCTGCCCGCGGAGCGGCGGGCGGCCCTGGTGCTGGCGCTGGCCCGCGCCGCCGG
The DNA here is from genome assembly GCF_003997735.1 of Mesorhizobium sp. M7A.F.Ca.MR.148.00.0.0. Classification (NCBI taxonomy): domain Bacteria; kingdom Pseudomonadati; phylum Pseudomonadota; class Alphaproteobacteria; order Hyphomicrobiales; family Phyllobacteriaceae; genus Mesorhizobium; species Mesorhizobium sp. M7A.F.Ca.MR.148.00.0.0. Next base: position 2,581 of record NZ_RZTB01000080.1, read on the forward strand.
ACCCGGCGGCATGGTCGGCGGCCAGAAGCTCGACCTCGAAGCCGAACAGACGCCGCCGGACGAGGCCGGCATCATCCGGCTGCAGGCGATGAAGACTGGCGCTCTGATCCGTTTCGCCTGCGAGGCAGGTGCCCTCATCGCCGGCGCCCCGGCCGATGACCGCGAGCGGCTGGCCGAATTCGGCTCGGCGATCGGTCTTGCCTTCCAGCTTGCCGACGACCTGCTCGATTTGACCGCCGATGCCAGCCAGATGGGCAAGGCAACCGGCAAGGACGCCGCCGCCGGCAAGGCGACGCTGGTGGCCTTGCATGGTGCGAATTGGGCTCGCAGCCAGTTGCACGGCCTCGTCGAGCAGGCGCATGCACTGCTTGATCCTTATGGCGACGACGCCCAGTTGCTGAAAGAAGCGGCAACGTTCGTGGCGACCCGCACCAGTTGAGGTTGGCGCCAGCCGAGATATCGAGCTGACTAAAGTTCGCTCATCCTCCGCCGGCCAATTCAGAAATAGAACTTGAGCGGAAGCCTGCCGAGGCAGAGGATCGACATCGCTTTGCCATCCGCACGGCACGCACGCGGTGCGGGTAGAGTTGGAGGGGTGCCATGTCGACCACCGACAAGCTGTTCAGCGGTTCCATTGCCGAGGTCTACGACCGGGCGATGGTGCCGCTGATCTTCGAGCCATATGCACGGGATCTGGCAGAGCGGGTGTCGAAGCTCGGGCCGCAATCGGTGCTCGAAGTGGCGGCGGGCACCGGTGTGGTGACACGTGCGATGGCAGCAAAGTTGCCGGCGCAAGCCCGCATCGTGGTCACCGACCTCAACCAGCCCATGCTCGACCACGCACGCACGCGGATGGCGGACGATCCTCGCATCACCTGGCGGCAGGCCGATGCCCAGGCTCTGCCCTTCGAGGACGCAGAGTTCGACGCCGTGGTTTGCCAGTTTGGCGCGATGTTCTTCCCCGATCGGGTGGGCGCCTACGGCCAAGCGCGGCGGGTGATGCGGCCGGACGGACATTTCCTGTTCAACGTCTGGAGTGCCATCGAAGACAACCAGTTCGCCGAGGAAGTGACGCGGGCGCTCGGCCATTTTTTCCCGGCCGATCCGCCGCGCTTCATGGCGAGGACGCCGCATGGCTATCACGATGCGGGCGTCATCCGCGCCCACCTTCATGCCGCCGGCTTCCGCGACATCACCATGGAGCCGCTGGATGCCGTCAGCGCCGCTTCGTCGCCATATGAGGCGGCCACGGCCTATTGCCAGGGCACACCCCTGCGGGCTGAGATCGAGGCGCGCGGCGGCTCGCTGGAGGAGGCGACGCGATACGTGGCGAATGCCCTTGGGAAACGGTTCGGGGAAGGTCCGGTGAGTGGCCGCATCCGCGCCCTCGTCGTGGAAGCGGCCTAGGCGTGCTGTCCATCCGGCGGTTCGCATGGCCTGCCTGCCCGCACGAACGAAATTTTAATGTAAATGAAGCGTAATCCCGGCCATTAAAATGGTGCGTATGTGTTGGGGTTGCGCATGCCTGAATATTCGTCCTTCATCCGGTCGGTCCGGATCCGCTATATTTCAGGGTTGCTGATCTTCGCGCTGGCTTCCGCCGGTATCGTGATTGCGCTTGACCGCGTCAATTCCTTTCGCCGCGACATCGATGCGCTGAGCAGCAATCTCGTCATCTTCACCCGCGACCTGCGCAACGCGACCAGCTTCGCCGAGACGACCGGCACCGCCTGGCGGGCGGAGACACGCGATGCCCTGACCACATCGGCGCGCGGCCATTCGGAGCGCCTGACCGGCGAGATCGAGACGCTGACCGCCCAGCTTGCGGCGATCAAGCCACGGCTGTCGATCAAGACCGTCAACGAACTCCAGTCCGCTTCCGTCAACGGCGATCTGTTCTGGTCGCCGCGCGACATGGTGCGCAATTTCAACCTGATGTCGATGGCGCAAAAGGTCGACGAGTGGAGCTATCGCGAAATCCGCAACCAGAACGACCTGTTCGCCCAGCCGATGCTGGTCCGCGTCCGTACCGCCATGGATGATGAGCGCCACCTGGCCGATGCCTCAAGCGACAGGCTGCTGCTGTGGGCGAGCGGCATCCTGTTCGCGGCGCTTGCCATCGTCGCCTTCTGGATCTTCCGCCCGATGGAAGTGGCAATCCGCCGCGCCTTTGCCGAATCCGCCGAATCCCTGTTCAAGGCCGAGGCCGCCGACCGCGCCAAATCCGAATTCCTGGCCAATATGAGCCACGAAATACGCACGCCGATGAACGGTGTGCTCGGCATGGCCGAACTGCTGGCCAAGACCGATCTGACCCCGCGCCAGAAGACCTTCACCGACGTCATCGTCAAATCCGGCAACGCGCTGCTCACCATCATCAACGACATCCTCGATTTCTCCAAGATCAATGCCGGGCAACTCACTCTCGACCCTGCTCCCTTCCGCCTTTCCGAGGCGGTCGAGGATGTGGCGACGCTGGTCTCGGCGCGCGTCGCCGAAAAGAACCTCGAACTGATCGTGCGTGTCGACCCGCGCCTGCCGGCCCATGTCGTCGGCGACGCCGGCCGGTTCCGGCAGATCATCACCAACCTGCTCGGCAATGCCGTGAAGTTCACCGAGAAGGGTCATGTGCTGATCGATGTCGGCGGCGAAATCGTCAACGACGTGGTCCAGCTCAAGGTCCGCGTCGAAGACACCGGCATCGGCATACCGGCCGAGAAACTGCAGAACGTGTTCGAGAAATTCGCGCAAGTGGACGGCTCGTCCACCCGCCGCCATGAGGGCACGGGGCTGGGCTTGGCCATCGCCGCCCGCCTCGTCGACCTGATGGCAGGCAAGATCGGCGTCGAAAGCGAGATCGGCCGTGGCTCCGTGTTCTGGTTCGCTGTGCCGCTGCCCGCGCATCAGGCCGCGGCGCGCGACGAGATCGTGCCGGTCGACGTCACCGGCGCGCGCGTGCTGGTCATCGACGACAATCCGGTCAACCGCGAAATCCTGCTCGAGCAGCTCAGAAGCTGGAGCTTCGACTGTGCCGCCGCCGAAAGCGGCGCCGTCGGCCTGGCCTTCCTCGACCGTGCCTTTCAGTTGGGCGCCGCTGTCGACTGCATCATCCTCGACTACCAGATGCCGGGCATGAACGGCGCCGACGTCGCCAGAGCCATTGCTTCCGACAGCCGCCTGTCGGCCATCCCGATCGTTATCCTGACCTCGGTCGACCAGGTCGATTTCGGCAAGATGATCATCGACTTCGGCATTGCCGCGCATCTGACCAAACCGGCGCGCTCCGCGGTGCTGCTCGGCACCGTCATCTCGGTGATTCAGAAGGCCCGTTCGCAGGTCGGCAGGGCGCGGTTCGTCCGCGAACCGATCGTGCAGGCTCCCCTGGCAGCGCCGCCCGCCTTCACCGTCATCCGCGGCCCGGCAATGCCGGTCACGGCAGCGCCGGAATTGACAACCGCGCCGAACGGACCGATCGACATCCTCATTGCCGAGGACAATGACGTGAACCAGCTGGTCTTCGGCCAGATCCTCAATGGGTTGGGCTTGAGCTACCGCATCGCCGGCAATGGCCGCACGGCGGTCGAAATGTACCGGGCGCTGCGCCCCAAGCTGATCCTGATGGACGTTTCGATGCCCGAAATGAACGGCTACGAGGCGACCCGCGCCATCCGGGCGATGGAGGTCTCGACGGGCGCCCACATCCCGATCATCGGCGTCACCGCGCACGCGCTGAAAGGCGATCGCGACAAGTGCATCGATTCAGGCATGGACGACTATCTGCCGAAGCCCGTTTCGCCCGACCGCCTGGGCACCAAGATCGGCACCTGGCTCAGCGAGACAGTCGTGGCCAAGACCGCCTGACTGCATCCATGAGGATGCGTCAGACGGCGGCAGCCTCCAGACGATAGCGGCGCATCCAGTCGAGGCTTGTCGCGTCAGCAAGCTTTGCAACGCCGGGGCTTACATCCTCCTCGTCAGGTGCTGGGACTCCCAGGGCTTCGCAGATGCCTAGCAACGTCGCAGCCGGATTGCTCGAAAGGCGCTCGTAGCCAACCCGAAGCGGGGTTATGCCTTGCTCAGCGAACCAAATGTTCCATGCCGCATCATAGGTCTCGAGTTCCGTGACCTCTCGTTTGATCCGCTCGAAATCATATTGGGGCTCTTTCGGCGGTGCGACCCTTTCGATCTCGGTGCCGTCGGGAGCCATATGCCAAAGACCGGTCTGCTCCGCCTTGATCAGGGAGACAGCCTGCGCGAGCTTGTTCTCCCGCGAGAGGTGTATGTAGAGGACGCGGCCAAAGGCCTTTTCAAGACGCGCTCTGTCCGACGGCAGTTTCGGGAAAATCCGGTCGAGGATCGTCGAAAGCTCATCCAGATTTTCGCGCATCAAGCGAAGGCCGAAGAGGCCGGTCCCACCCTTGCCCGCAGCGATCGCCGCGTTGAAATAGGCGACATTGAAGTCGAGCTCACTCATCGTGTCGCGATCGGGCAGCTTCCACTCTTCAGCCCACTCCAGCACATCCTGCCGCCGATAGAATGAGTGCGGATCGCCAGTCGTCTTCGTGGATGCCAGAAGCTTGCACAGCAGCGTGCTACCGGTCCTCGGCGTGCCGCAGATGATGTATCCATCGAACATGTTGAGACCCATGCTGCTCGTCAAAGACAGGGCCGCCGCCCAGTAAGGATGGCGGCCGCTATAGCTGAAATCTTTGCTGGATGCGACGTCACGGCTATCGCTTTTAAATGCCTCTCTCGGACAAACACCATGCCAGCAGCGGCCAATTTACCGGTTGCGCACCACCACGCACGCCCCACCGACACTTTGTAATTTCTGGCAAATAACGTTGGCATCGGCGCGGCGGTCGACACCGATCCTGACCGCGTAGATGCCGCGCCGGCCGATCGGCGTGCGCACCCGGCTGACCACCGGATCATGCCCGTTGAGCAGGGCCGGGAACCGGCTCCTTACCCTGAGCCACTGGGTGATCGCGGCACTGCGGCGAAAATTGCCGGCCACCTGGATGCCCCATGGCTTTATGTTGATCGAAGCCATGGCCACCGTCCGCGACATGATCACCGGCAGTTTTCGGCAAGCGACGGCAAAATCCGTCTTTGCGTCGAGCGGCTCGACCCTTCCGGCATAGGCCCGGTCCGTGAACTTGTCGGCTGGTTCCCCCATGATGTCTAAGACATAGCTTTCGGTCTCCATCGGCAGGAACCCCCCGGAGCTGAGCCAGCGCGACACCCGGCTCTCGCCGGCATTGTAGGCGGCGGCGGCCAGGCCAAGATTGCCGTAGCCGGTTTTCATTTCGGCGAGATATCTAGCCGAAGCCGGAATCGCCTGGTTGATGTCGAAGGAATTGGCAAGCCCGCGCATCTTGGCGGTGCCCGGCATGAACTGGGCAATGCCTTCGGCACCGACCGGACTGACGGCGTTGGGATCGAAACGGCTTTCCTTCCAGATCAGCCGAGCGAAGAAATCCCTGGACAGGCCGTTCTGGTCGGCATGCGCCTGGATCAGATTGCAGACTTTGTCGATCAGCCGCTGTTTGGCGGATTGCGGCGGATCGGCCTGCACAAGGGTCGACCAGGTCAGCCCGTACAGCAGGATCAGCGCTGCCCAAAGGAAACGCTGCATCGGTTCTACTCGGCCGCGGCCTTGCCGCGACCGAACCGTTGCTCGATATAGTCGGCGACCATTTTCTCGAAATCCGCGGCGATCGACGGCCCGCGCAGCGTCGCCGCCTTTTTGCCGTCGACGAAGACAGGCGCCGTCGGCATTTCGCCCGTGCCGGGCAGCGAAATGCCGATATCGGCATGCTTGGACTCGCCAGGGCCGTTGACGATGCAACCCATCACCGCGACCTTGAGGTTCTCGACGCCGGGGTATTTGTCGCGCCACACGGGCATGTTCTTCCTGAGATCGGCCTGGATGTTCTGGGCGAGTTCCTGGAACACGGTGGAAGTGGTGCGGCCGCAGCCGGGGCAAGCGGCAACAATCGGCACGAACTGCCTGAACCCCATGGTTTGCAGCAATTCCTGCGACACCTGCACCTCGCGCGTGCGGTCGCCGTTCGGCTCCGGTGTCAGCGAGATGCGGATGGTGTCGCCGATGCCTTGCTGGAGCAGAATGCCCATGGCGGCCGACGAAGCGACGATGCCCTTCGAGCCCATGCCGGCTTCGGTCAGGCCGAGATGCAGCGCGTGGTTGGTTGGAGCGGGTGGCGAGTTCGGTATAGACGGCGATCAGGTCCTGCACGCCGCTGACCTTGGCCGACAGGATGATTTTTTCGCGGCCAAGGCCGATCTCTTCCGCCATCTCGGCCGACAGGATCGCCGACTGCACGATCGCCTCGCGCATCACCTCCTGCGCGGTCAGCGGAAAACCCTTGTCCTGGTTGTCGTCCATCAGCCGGGTCAAAAGCTCCTGGTCGAGCGAGCCCCAGTTGACACCGATGCGCACCGGCTTGTCATGCCTGATCGCCATCTCGACGATATCGGCGAACTGGCGGTCCTTCTTGTCCTTGAAGCCGACATTGCCCGGATTGATGCGGTATTTGGCCAGCGCCTCGGCGCAGGCCGGATGATCGGCCAAAAGCTTGTGGCCGATATAGTGGAAATCGCCGACCAGCGGCACGTTGATACCAAGCCGCTGAAGCCGCTCATGAATGCGCGGCACGGCGGCGGCACTCTCGTCGCGATCGACAGTGATGCGCACGATTTCCGAGCCGGCCCGGTGCAGTGCTGCGACCTGCGCAACCGTCTGGTCGATATCGGCCGTGTCGGTGTTGGTCATCGATTGGACGACAACGGGCGCGCCGCCGCCGACGACCACGCCGCCGACATCGACGCCGACCGACGTGCGGCGGGGGAAAGGAGAGGAAAAATATCCGGTCATGCCGGCAGCCTTTTGTCTCTGGAGCATCTTGTGTCCTGCATGGACGCACAACGACGCCCCGGGCCGATGCGCTGAGGTCCGGGCATGAGGTGGAGGAGCAAAGATGGCTTGTCAATGGCGACAGGTCGCCACTGGCCGGAATCGCCCGCCGCCGGCGACCAGAAACAACCGATGATCTGGCGAAACGGGCGACGGCCGAAGCGGAGATTGAGCCGGGTGCAAGTCCAGCTTCGGCTGACAGACCGGTGCTGGAAAATCAAAACCCTCCAAGCCGGCGGCGGGGCGCCGCCGGGAAAAGAGGCCGCGGATATTGGGCGGCTATGTCAGGAGGGCATCAATGCGTGGTCGGTTTGCCTCTTAGTTTTTCAATCTCGTCCTTGAGTGCCAGCTTGCGTCGCTTGAGATTCACGATTTCGAGGTCGTCGACCGATGGATGATTCATCGCGTCATCGATTTCACGTTCGATGTCGCCGTGTTTCCGCTGCAACTCATCAAGATGGGATGCAAGAGACATGATTGGTTCTCCCTTTCATGGTTTTCCTCGATTGCAACCGTCACGGCGCGTCCACCGCAGGTTCGCTTCTGTGACGGCACAATGACACTGTGCCACCATCCGGCCGCGATGTCGAATGATCCGTGGTAGCATTCCACGACACCTTGAAATGTGATATGGGCTGCACGCCGGTGACAAAACACCCGGTCCCGCCCAATCAGGCCCAGTTTTGGGCGCCGCAGACGTGCAGACGGTAGAGAATGTCCGATCAGGAACAGGCCGATATTCGCCTAGAATTTTCCCGCCTGAAGCAGGAACACGCCGATTTCGATGCGGCCATCAACGCGATGATCGCCATGGCCTGCGATCCGCTGCAGATCCAGCGCATGAAGAAGAAGAAGCTGTTCCTGAAGGACCGGCTGATGGCGCTGGAAGACAAGATCATTCCCGACATCATTGCGTGAGGTGGCGTTCGCTCGCTCGCGCTACCCGGCGATCGAAAGCTTCGCGGCACGATCACGCAGCAGGCCGATAAGTTCGCCGGTCCGCCCCTCGGATGTATCGATGGGGACCACCAGGCACATCGTCGCCTCGACCTTGCCCGGCGCTGAAAACACCGGCGCGGCAAGGCACTTGGTATAGGCATCGACAAGGCCCGAGGTGACGCAATAGCCGGTGATCCGCGCTTTTGCGATGTCGGCGACGAAATCGTCGAGCCGCAGTTTGCGCCCGTCGGGCAGCACGAGATCGTCGTCCGACACCATGCCTTCGATCTCAGCCTTCTCCAGCCCCGCCAGAAGCAGCCGCCCCGAGGCCGTCCAGGGCAGCGGTATCTGCAAGCCGGTGGCGGAACTGATGCGGAACGGCCTAGTGCCGGGACTCGCATGGACGATCGTATAGCGGCCGCTCTGCAGCATGCACAGTTCGGAAGTCTCGCCGGTCTCGCGCGACAGATTGTCGACCTCCTGGCGCCCCCGCCTCAACAGGTCGTTGCCCCGCACATAGTCCATTCCGTAGAGATAGAGCTTCTTGCCGAAATAGACGCGATTGCCGTCGCCCTCCATTTCCAGCAGTCCCGCATCGACCAGCGACCGCACCAGCGTATAGGTCGTCGAACGGGGCGCGTTCACGCCCTTGGCAAGGTCGCCAATGCCGATCGCGCGCTGGGTCGTGTGAAGAAACTCCAGAATCTCCAGCACCCGGTTGAGCCCCTTTTCACGGGAGCCCGAAATCTTCTCGCCGGCTGAAAGTGCCGAGGCATTGCCATCTTGCATTGTTGATTCCCGGTGTTAGTATCTGTCCTGTACAGGATACACACGTCTCTTGTAAGAGACAATCGCTTCGACGTCACTGACGCGTGTATTGCCTGTGCAAGGGGAACACAAACGAAAGGAGGTCGCCGTGAACGACACATCCGGAAGACGTGATTTTCTGAAATTGGGAATGGCGGGACTGGCCACGGCCGGCGTCGTGGGTGCGGCGGTAGCCGTCGATGCCCAGAAGGCCGCTGCTCAGGCAGCACCCGACAGCCTGCTGCGCACCGTGCTCGATCGCGGCAAGCTGATCGTCGGCACCGGCAGCACCAACGCGCCGTGGCACTTCGAGAACGATGCCGGCGAACTCGTCGGCATGGACATCACCATGGGGCGCATTCTTGCCAAGGGCCTTTTCGACGATCCGACCAAGGTCGAGTTCGTGATGCAGGATCCGGCACAGCGCATCCCCAACGTCACCACCAACAAGGTCGACATCACCATTCAGTTCATGACGATGAGCGCCCAGCGCTCGCAGCTGGTCAATTTTTCCCGGCCTTACTATGTCGAGGGCGTCGCCCTGCTGAGCCTTCCGACCGCCGAGAACAAGACCTTCGACAAGCTGCTTGCCGGCGGCTCGGCGACACGCGTCTCCATCCTGCAGAATGTCGATGCCGAGGCGCAGGTGCATTCAGTGCTGCCCGAGTGCCAGGTTATGCAGATCGATACCCAGGCCAACGTGCTGCAGGCACTGGAATCGAAACGCGTCGACGCCGCTGCCGTCGATCTGTCCACGGTGCGCTGGCTCGCCTCGCGCAATCCGGACAGATATTTCGACGCCGGCAAGAGCTGGCTGAGCATGCTTTATGGCGCGGCACTCCGGCAAGGCGACCTTGACTGGCTGACCTTCGTCAACGCGACCTTCACCATCGCCATGTTCGGCCACGAAAACGCACTCTACGATGCCGCCTTCAAGGACTATTTCGGACAGGAGCCGCCGGCGCGCCATCCCGGCTTCCCGGCCATCTGATCTGCATCGGGCGGGAGGGCTTATCCAGCGCCCTTCCGCCTCCCTAGAGCAATTCCAGGAAAAGTGTGAAACGGTTTTCCGTCCGGAATTGCGTCAAAACAAAGAGTTAGAGCGGGTCGCCGTTTCGTGAAACGGTGAACCGCTCTAAGCCTGCGGCACTGAGGCGGACGCATGGGCTATGCCCTCAATTTCAACCTGATCTGGCGGCACTTCGACAAGCTGTGGGGCGGACTGCTGCTCAGTCTCGAACTCGCCGTCATATCGATCGCCATCGGCATCGTCATCGGCCTGGTCCTGGCAGTCTGGTACGTGTCCGCTGGACGCACCGTGCGCACCATCATCGCCGCCTACGTCGAATTCATCCGCAACGTGCCGCTGATCCTGCTCGTCTACCTCGTCTTCTACGGCCTGCCGACAGTGGTCGACATCGCCTACAGCGCGCCGACCTCGTTCGTCGCCACGCTGTCGCTCTATAGCGGCGCCTATCTGGTCGAGGTGTTTCGCTCCGGGCTCGAAGCCGTTCCGCGCGGACAGCTGGACGCCGGCAAGGCAATCGGCCTGACACCCTGGCAAAGGCTGCTCAACGTGCGCCTGCCGACCATGCTGCGCATCACCTTGCCGGCATTGTCCAACACCTTCATATCGCTGTTCAAGGACACCTCCGTCGCCTCGGTCATTTCGGTGCCCGAGCTGACCTATGGCGCCCAGTGGATCAACTTCAACACCTTCCGCATCGTCGAGGTCTATCTCGTGGTCACGGCGATGTATCTGGTGACCGGCTACATCTTGCTTTTTGCGCTTCGGCTTGTCGAGCGCCGGTTCAGGGCGGCGCGCTGATATGCTCACCCAGATCGCCTATGCCTTGCCTTTCCTCGCCCAGGGCTTTGCCCTGACACTGTGGGTATCCCTGCTGGTCGTGGTGTTTTCGCTGATTGCCGGCGTGATCATGGGCGTCGGTCTGGTCTATGGCCCGGTGCCGTTGCAATGGGCCGTGCGCATCTTCAGCGACACCATTCGCGGCATACCGATCCTGGTGCTCATCTTCTTTGTCTATTACGGACTGCCGGCCGTCGGGCTTCATCTGCCGTCGTTCTGGGCCGCCGTGCTGGCGCTGACCCTGTTCAAGACAGCCCAGGTCGTCGAATATTTCAGAGGTGCTGTCGGCTCCATTCCGAAAGGGCAGTCCGAGGCGGCGATGGCGATCGGACTCACCTTTCGACAGCGGCTCGCCTACGTCGTTTTCCCACAGGCGTTCAGGCGCTTCCTGCCGCCCTGGATCAACGGCGTCACCGATGCGGTCAAGGGCAGCGCGCTGGTATCGCTGCTCGGCATCACCGACCTGATGCAAGCCATCAACCAGGTCATCGGCCGCACCTATGAGGCCATGCCGCTCTATATTCTCGGCGCGCTCATCTACTTCGCGGTCAACTATGCCCTTTCGCTCGCCAGCCGGCGGCTCGAGCGGCGTTTCTCCTTCATCCGGGAATAGCAATGTCCACAAGTCCGAAAAACACGCCGGCCCTTCTCGACGTCCAGGACGTTTCCAAAGCCTTTGGGACCGTCCAGGTCCTGCGTTCGGTTAGCCTGCAGGTGGCGAAGGGGGAGGTGGTGACGGTCATCGGCCCCTCCGGCAGCGGCAAAACCACGCTGCTGCGTTGCGTCAACTTTCTCGAAAGCTATGACAGTGGTTCGATCCGCATCGACGGCAAGGAGGTCGGCTTTCGCGAAGCCGGAACCCGCCAGCGTCGCAGCGAACGCGATCTCGCGGCGATGCGCGCCGAGACCGGCATGGTGTTCCAGAGCTTCAACCTCTTTCCGCACCTGACAGCCGCCGGCAACATCATGCTTGGCCTCACCAAGGTGCGCGGCAAGAGCAACGCCGAAGCGCGCACCATCGCCGAACACTGGCTCGGCCGGGTCGGCCTCGCCCACAAGGCCGACAGCCTGCCCGCCGAACTGTCCGGCGGCCAGCAGCAGCGCGTCGGCATTGCCCGCGCCGTGGCCATGGGGCCGAAGATCCTGCTTCTCGACGAGATAACCTCCGCGCTCGACCCGGAACTGGTCGGCGAGGTGCTCGAGGTCGTTCGCAGCCTGGCCGAGGACGGCATGACGATGGTGATGGTCACGCACGAAATGGCGTTTGCCCGCGATGCCTCGAGCCGCATCATCTTCATGGCCGATGGCGGCGTCAGCGCGGCGGGTCCACCCGCCGAAATCCTGGCGGCCGACACCGACAATGAGCGCCTGCGCACCTTCCTGGCACGCTTCCGCGCCTCGCATTTCTAGAACGGGACAGCGAACGCTGTCGCAAGGAGCCTTCTTTCATGACGCCTTATATCCGGCTCGCCGCGTTGGGCCTGACGCTGCCCGAGCCGCCGACACCGATCGCCAACTTCGTCACCCATGCCGAAAGCGGCCGGCTGATCTTCCTGTCCGGCCAGGGTCCGCTGCGCACCGACGGCACGCTGTTTACCGGCAAGGTGGGGGAGGATGTCACCGTCGAGCAGGCCTATGGCCATGCCCGCCTCACCGGCCTCAATCTGCTTGCCGTCATGCACGCAGCCACTGGCGACCTTGGCCGGATCGTGCGCGTCGTCAAGCTGCTCGGCTTCGTCAACGCCATACCGACCTTCAGCGACCACCCGAAAGTGGTCAATGGCTGTTCCGACCTGTTTGCCGATGTGTTCGACAATATCGGCGGCCATGCCCGCTCGGCGATCGGCGTCGGCTCCTTGCCTGGAAACATCACCGTTGAAATCGAGGCGGTTGTCGAGATCGCCGCCTGACCTTTAGAAGAATGGAATCCGAGAGATGAGAACCACTTCCACCGACGGCTCCAACACCACCATCCGCGAACGGCTCGGCCTTCGCCCGATCATCAATGTCTCCGGCACGATGACCGCGCTCGGCGCGTCGATCATTGTCCCCGAAGCGATCAGTGCCATGGCGGAAATGGCCTCGCAATGGGTGGAAATGGATGACCTGCAACGTGCCGCAAGCACGATCGTCGCGCGCCTGACCGGCGGCGAGGCCGGTTTCATCACTGCCTGCTGCGCCAGCGGCATCACCATGGCGATCGCCGGTGCTATGACGGGGACCAATCTGCTCGCCATCGAGCGGCTGCCTGATAACACGGAAGGCCTCAAGTCGGAGGTCATCGTCCAGCTCGGGCACATCGTCAACTATGGTGCGCCGATCGACCAGTCGGTCCGGCTGGCGGGCGCCAGGGTCGTGCCGGCCGGCACGGTCAGCGTGACGCAGGACTATCATGTGCGCGACGCGATCAACGACCGCACGGCGGCGGGCCTCTACGTCGTTGCGCACCACACCGTGCAGTATGGCATGCTGTCGCTGGAGGAATTCTGCGAGATCTGCCACGCCAGGGGCGTCCCTGTGATCGTGGATGCGGCTTCAGAGTATGATCTGCGCGGCTTCCTCGCGCGCGGCGCCGACATTGTCATCTACAGCGGCCACAAATTCCTGAGTGGGCCGACCAGCGGCATCGTCACCGGGCGCAAGGATCTGGTTCGCACCGCCTATCTCCAGAACCGCGGCGTCGCCCGCGCCATGAAGGTCGGCAAGGAGAGCATCGCCGGCACCATGGCCGCACTGGAAGCCTGGGAAAAGCGCGACCATGTCGGCATCCGCCGCCGCGAAGACGCCGCGCTCAACCTGTGGAAGGAGACGTTGCAGGGGCTGCCGGGCATTGTCGCGCAGATCATTCCCGATCCGACCGCCAACCCTCTCGATCGGCTTCAGATTTTTGTACTGCCCGAAAGCCGGTTCACGGCGGCCGGCCTCACCTCGGCACTGGCGGCGGGCTCGCCACCGATCATCGTGCGCAACCATGAGGTGGAGCGCGGCCATTTCTTCCTCGATCCCTGCAACCTCCATCCCGGCGAGGCTGAGATCGTCGCCGAACGGTTGCGCGCTATATTGACCGCCAAGGACCGCCCGGCCGATGCGATGAAACTCGCCCGCAAGGATTCGTCCGGCGTCTTACGCTGGCCAGATTGAACACCCGGCGAATCGCTACCTGAAATGCGCCGGCCGTAACCAGCACGCGCCATCATGCGCCTATTGGCCTGACGGGCTCTCCAGGGCACCGGCCGGGAAACTGCCGGCTCCCTTTGCGCGCCTTGGCGGGTCCAGCTTGGTGGCCGCTTCGTAGCCTCTCAAACCAATAACTTTACAAATACCTTTCTTTATGTGAAGTCATGAGGATTGAAGGATCGATCATGACAGCCACTCGTTTCGCCACGCGCCTGAATTCCTTTGCCTCGCGACCGCAGGCCGAGTGGCCCGATCTTACCGGCAAGCCGTCGCTGCTGCAGATGGCGGCGCGCGCCGCCAAGGTCGAGGGGCTCACCGATCTTGATCTCAACTTTCCTGACCACGTCGGTGAAAAGCCCTCGGAAATCGCCTTGGAACTCGGCGATCTTGGGCTCTCCATCAATGGCTTTGCCATGCGCTACTACTCCAACCCCGCCTTCAAGCTCGGCGCCTTCACCAATCCGGATCCGGCGGTGCGCCGCGAGGCCATCGACCTGACCAAGGCCGGCATCGATGCCGTGCGTGAGGCCGGCGCCAGCCTGATGACGCTGTGGCTCGGCCAGGATGGCTTCGACTACGCCTTCCAAGCCGACTATTCGACGCTTTGGCAACACGAAATTGATGGGATTCGTGAAGTCGCGGCACATGATCCCGACTGTCAGATCAGCCTTGAATACAAACCGAACGAACCCCGCTCCTACAGCCTTATGCCGGATGCGGCGACGACCTTGCTGGCGATCCGCGATGTCGGCCTGCCCAATCTCGGCGTCACGCTCGATTTCGCTCATGTGCTCTACGCCGACGAACAGCCGGCCTTTGCCGCGGCCCTGGTGGCGCGTCACAGCAAGCTGCTCGGCGTGCACCTGAACGACGGCTACGCCAAGCGCGACGACGGCCTGATGGTCGGCGCGGTGCACACGCTGCAGACCATCGAGCTGCTCAGGCAGATTCGCCGCGACGGTTACGCCGGCGCCATCTATTTCGACACGTTCCCTGACATGACCGGGCTCGATCCGGTGCGCGAGTGCGAAGTCAACATCGCCACCGTCAAGCGCATGCTGCGCGTCGTCGACCGGCTGGAGCAGGACAATCGCCTGTCCGCCGCCATGGACAGCCAGGATGCCGTTACGTCGCAGGCCATCATCCAGGAAATCATGCTCGGGCCGGATAGCTGAGGCATCCGCGCCATCGCCGTTTTTCAACCAGGGAGGAATACAATGAAACTTCTGCTTGCCACCGCTACCGCCGCACTGATGGCGCTCTCGATCGGCTCTGCCTTTTCCGCCGACCTCGCGCCGCTCAATTCCGACACGGAAAAGGACCGCATCGACTGGTCGCAGGTCGAGGCCAAGTTCGGCGCGTTCCCCAAGCTGCCCGAAGGCACCAAGGCAGGCGCGGTCTCCAAGACGCTGACCAATGAATACTGGCGCTCGCTGGGCGAGGGCTACACGGCATTCGGCGCCAAGGTCGGCGTTCCCGTCGTCTATCAGGCAGCGCAGAGCGAGGGCGACCAACTCGGCCAGCTCACCATCGCCGAAGGCCTGGTGACGCAGGGCTACAACGTGCTGCTCGTCTCGCCGCAGACGGATGCCAATCTGCAGCCGATCATGGAGCAGGCCAAGGCCGCCAACGTGCCGGTGGTCAATGTCAATGACGCCGTCATCCCGCAGGCGGAGCATTATGTCGGCAATGTCCAACGCGACAATGGCGTGCGCGTCGCCAAATGGTTCATCAAGAATCGTCCGAATGGCGGCAAGGTCGCCATCGTCGAAGGCCAGGCTGGCGTCTATGCCGCCGTGCAGCGCACCGATGGCTTCAAGTCGACCATTATCGAGGGAGGCAAGTTCGAGGTTGTCGCCAGCGTTCCCGGCAACTGGGACCGCCAGACCTCCTATGACGCGGCCACCAACATCCTGCAGCAGCACCCCGACCTGATCGGCTTCTATGCCAACAATGACGGCATGGCGCTCGGCATCGTCGAGGCTGTCAAGGCCGCCGGCCTGCAGGACAAGGTTGCGGTCTTCGGCACCGACGGCATTTCCGATGCCTATGCCTCCATACGGGCCGGCGAACTGACCGGCACGGTCGACAGTTTCCCGGTTCTGACCGGCGAAGTGGCGTTGGAAACAGCTCTGCGTCTCGTCGCGGGACAGAAGCTGCCGCGCGTCGTCGCCACGCCCCAGGCGCTGATCACCAAGGACAATGCCGACCGCTATTCCGGCGCCGACGCGCGCAAGGCGCTGCTCGAGGACGCGGCTGCGGGCCAGTAAGGCCAACCAACAGTGCCGGTCAGGGCAAGTCGCTTCTGTCCGGCACCATGGCCCGGAGATAGAACCCGATGTCACCCAGGCTGCAATTCAAGGGCATTTCCAAGCTGTTTCCGGCCGTACGGGCGCTCCACGAGGTGTCACTCTCGGTGGGGGCCGGTGAAATCCACGGCCTGCTCGGCGAAAACGGCGCCGGCAAGTCGACGCTGCTGCGCATCCTGTCTGGCGTCTACAGGCCGACAGCGGGAAGCGTCCTCATTGACGGCAAGCCGGTTACACTCGCCAACCCGGTTGCCGCGCGCGCTGCGGGCGTCGCCATGATCCATCAGGAATTGCAGCAGGTGCCGCGCCTCAGCGTCGCCCAGAACATGTTCCTCGGCCATCCGCTGACGCGCGGCGGCATCTTCGTCGCCAGCAGAGAGCAGGAGCGCCGCGCCGCCGAGGCTCTTGCAGCCATCGACCCTTCCATCGATCCAGCCGCCCCGCTCGGCACCCTGAAGGTGGCGCAGCGGCAGATTGTCGAGATTGCCAGGGCATTGCTCGATCGCGCCCGCATCGTCGCCATGGACGAGCCGACATCGAGCCTGACGCCGAGCGAATTCGAACGGCTCGCGCAAGTCATTACAGGTTTGGCGCGCGATGGCGTCGCCGTCGTCTATGTCTCGCACAAGCTGGATGAGGTGTTCGGCATCTGCCGGCGCGCCACCATCATGCGCGACGGCGTCGTCGTCGATTCCGTCGATCTGAAAGACCTGTCGGAGAAAGCGGTCGTGGCGATGATGGTCGGCCGCGAACTGGCGCAGGAACACCATAATTCCCATGCCACGAACAAGGTCATGCTGAGCGCGCGTGGCCTCTCCTCGGCGACGAAGGTGCGCAACGTGTCGTTCGATCTGCATCGCGGCGAGGTGCTGGGGATTGCCGGCCTGGTCGGTTCCGGCCGAACTGAACTTTTGCGGCTCCTGGCCGGCGCCGATCGCGCCACGGCCGGCACCATTGCAATCGACGGCAAGGCGGCGCGCTTCGCCGGCCCGCGCGATGCGATTGCCGCCGGCATCGGCCTGGTGCCGGAGGAGCGCAAGCGCGAAGGCATCGTGCCGCTGCGCTCGATCACCAGCAACATGGCGCTGGCCTCGATGAACGTATTCGCGCCGCGCGGCGTCATCGATCACACCAGGCTGAAACAGGTGGCCGTCGACAGGATGAGCCGCGTCAATCTGCGCCCGTTCCTGCTCGACCGGCCGATCCGCCTGTTCAGCGGCGGCAACCAGCAGAAGGCGATCATCGGCCGCTGGCTGGCCGCGGGAACCCGCATCCTCTTGTTCGACGAACCGACGCGCGGCATCGATGTCGGCGCCAAGGCGGAGATCTATCATCTGATCGAGGAACTCGCCGCCGAGGGCCATGCCGTGATCGTCGTCTCCTCCGAGCTTCCCGAAGTGATCCGGCTTGCCGACCGCGTGCTGGTCATGCGCGACGGCACGATCGCGGCCGAACTCCACAGAGACGATATCAGCGAACAGGCGATCGCGGCGCACGCCATCCCGCAAACGCAAACGCCGTCCGCGTAACAGGCAAGGCAGAGGTGACGGATATGTCGGATACCACTCTGGTGCGGCCACGCGCCGAATTCCTGCGCGGCGTTTCCATGCGCGACGCCGGCACGCTGATCGGCCTTGTCGTGATCCTGGCCGTATTCGGCGCGCTGGTGCCCGGCTTCTTCGCCGAGCGCAACCTGATCAACATCCTGCAGCAGTCGAGCATCAATGCCTGTCTCGCACTCGGCATGACGCTGGTCATCATCTCCGGCGGCATCGACCTGTCGGTCGGGCCGACGGCGGCACTCTCGGCCGTCATCTCGGCCTCTATGATGGTCGCCGGCGTGCCGTTTCCGCTGGCCATCGCCGCCGGCTTCGCCATTGGTCTTGCCTGCGGCCTCGTCAACGGCGTGCTCGTCGCCTATGTCGGGCTGCAGCCCTTCATCGTCACGTTGGGAACGCTCAGCACCTATCGGGCGCTGGCGCTGATCTACACCGGGGGCAATCCGGTGCTCGGCCTTCCGCCAAGCTTTCGCGCCATCTTCAACGGATCGCTGTTTGGACTGCCTCTGGCGGTCATCATCGTCGCCTGCGTGGCTGTCGTCGCCTGGGTCGTTTTGAAGAAGACGCCCTTCGGCGAATATCTGCTTGCCGTCGGCGGCAACGAGGAGGCGGCCTACATCGCCGGCGTGCCGATTGCCCGCACCAAGATCGCCGCCTACATGATCTCGGGCCTGCTGGCGGCGCTTGCCGCGCAGATCCTGATCGGCCGGCTCGGCGCCGCCGAGCCCATCCTCGGCAATCTCTGGGAACTCGACGCTATCGCGGCTGCCGCCATCGGCGGCGCCTCGCTGATGGGCGGCAAGGGCAGCATCGTCGGCACCATCCTGGGCGCCGTCATCCTCGGCGCCATGCGCAACGGTTTGACGCTGATGAACGTCCAGTCCTTCTATCAGCTTCTGGCAACTGGTCTTATAATCCTCGCCGCGATGCTTATCGATCGCGTGACGAGGGGGCGTGGATGACCTTGAGCGGGCTGGACCTGAAAGCGGTAGGACCGCGCATCCGCATGATGATGCCGCATCTCACTCCGTTGGAGGCGAAGGTGGTGGAAACCGTCTTCGGCCGGCGCGGCTTCGACGAGAGCATTCCGCTGAAACAGATCGCCGAAGAGTCCGGCGTGTCCGAGGCGATGGTGGTCAAGATCGCCAAGAAGCTGGGCTTTTCCGGCTATCGCGACTTCCGCACCGCCGTCTATGAATATAGTCGCCTGCCGACCGCCGAGATGCACCAGGAACTGTCATCCGACGACAGTTCGGCCGAGATCGTGCAAAAAGTCTTTCGCACCTCCATCCAGGCGCTGGAGGAGACGCTGGCGATCCTCGACATCGAGGATTTCGACCGCGCCGCCGAGCTGCTCTTCCGTGCCAAGAACCGGGATTTTTATGGCGTCGGCGGCTCGGCGCAGATCGCCCGCGATGTCTCGCACAAGTTTCTGCGCATCGGCATCCGCGCATCCGTCTATGACGATTCGCATATGATGCTGATGTCGGCCTCGCTGCTCGGCGGCGACGACATCGCCGTCGGCTTCTCGCATTCGGGCAACACGTCGGCCGTCATCGACGCCATCCAGCTGGCCCGCAAGAACGGTGCCCGCACGCTGGCCATCACCAACTACGACAACTCGCCGCTGGCTGCGGTCGCCGACATCGTGCTGTGCTCGACCGCGCAAGGCTCGCCGCTGATGGGCGAGAACGCAGCGGCGCGCATTGCCCAGCTCAACATCCTCGACGCGCTGTTCGTGGCGGTGGCCCAGCGCGACTACCAGGCGGCGGAGCGCAACCTCGGCCGCACCATGTCGGCGGTGACATCGAAACGAAAAGACCGGGGCTCATGACGACATCGCCGCTGGTCACCGTGTTCGGCAGCTTGCACTACGACATCATGGTCGACGCGCCCGACCGCCCGCGCAAGGGCGAGACGGTGACCGGCCATGCCTGGCACCCGAAATGCGGCGGCAAGGGCGGCAACCAGGCTGTCTCGGCGGCGCGGGCCGGCGTGCGCGCGGCGATGATCGGCGCCGTCGGCGACGATGATTTCGGGCGGGCGTTGCTGGCCAATCTCAATCGCGCAGTGGTCGACCACCGCTTCGTGCGGGTGGCCGCTGGCGCCGGCTCCGGCATGAGCGTGGCGATCTTCGACGCGGGCGGCGACTATGGCGCGGTGATCGTCTCAGGCAGCAATCTGACACTGGGCCATGCCGACATTGCCTCTGCTTCCGATGTGATGGTCCAAACGGCAGTGCTTTTGTTGCAGAACGAAGTGCCGGAAGCCGGCAACATTGCCGCCGCACGCGCCGTCAAAGCACGGGGCGGCCGCGTCGTGCTCAACGCGGCCCCCGCGCGCGAACTCTCCGACGAGTTGATCGCGCTGGTCGACATATTGGTGGTCAACGCCATCGAGGCTGAATTCCTGGCTGGCACAGCAGTGTTCGAGACGCTGGACGGGGCCGCGCAAGCCGCACGGCTGCTGGCCGATCTTTATCCGGTGGCGATTGTCACGGCGGGCGGCGAGGGCGTCGCCTGCTGCAACCAGACCGGTGAGGCCTTTGCTCTGTCCGCCATCCCCGTCAAGGTCGCCAGCACGCATGGCGCCGGCGATGAATTCGTTGGCGCGCTGGCCGCGGGACTTGCCCGTGGGCAGACCATGCGGGCGGCCATCACCGCCGCCAACGCGGCTTCGGCCTTGCTGGTCTCGACGCCAGAGGCCGAGCGCGACGGCATCTGATCGGCTGGTTTCCGTCTTGCCAGACCGCAGCAGCGGCCGCCTATCCTTGCGGCCCCGCGCGAATTCCGCTAAGGCGCGCCTTTGTCGCCGGGGAACACGGACTTGGACGATCAACGCGCCGACGTCGCCATCATCATGGGCAGCCAGTCCGACTGGGCGACGATGCGCCATGCCGCCGAAACGCTGGAAGCACTCGGCATCCCGCACAAGCGGCTGATCATCTCCGCGCATCGCACCCCGGACCGGCTCTATGATTTCGCCAAGGGCGCCAAGGCAGCCGGTTATCAGGTGATCATCGCCGGCGCCGGCGGTGCGGCGCACCTGCCCGGCATGACGGCGGCGATGACGCCGCTGCCGGTGTTTGGTGTGCCGGTGGAATCGAAAGCGCTTTCCGGGCAGGATTCGCTGCTGTCCATTGTCCAGATGCCGGCCGGCATTCCCGTGGGCACGCTGGCCATCGGCAAGGCCGGCGCTGCCAACGCAGCCCTTCTGGCCGCTGCCGTGCTGGCCCTGAACGATGACAGCCTTGCCGTCCGTCTGGACGCCTGGCGCGCCGCGCAGACCGCCAAGGTCGCGGCAGAACCGACGGATACGCCGTGAGCCTGCCCGCCGGATCGACCATCGGCATCATTGGCGGCGGCCAGCTCGGCCGCATGCTGGCTGTTGCTGCCGCCCGCCTCGGCTACCGCACCGTGGTGCTGGAGCCGCAAGCGGATTGCCCGGCCGCACAGGTCGCCAACCGGCAGATAACAGCCGCCTATGACGACCCGGCCGCCCTTGCCGAACTGGCAGGCTCGAGTTCCGTCGTCACCTACGAGTTCGAGAACGTCCCGGTCGCGGCGACCAGCGCGCTGGCGGCCAAGGTTCCGGTCTATCCGCCGGCGCGTGCGCTGGAAGTGGCGCAGGACCGGGTGGACGAAAAAACATTCCTCAACGGCATCGGCATTACCACCGCCGATTTCCACGCCGTCGACAATGATGACCAACTGATGACGGCGCTCAAGGCGTTCGACGGCAGCGGCATCCTGAAGACGCGCCGCATGGGCTATGACGGCAAGGGCCAGCGCGTCTTCCGCAACATGGAAGCCGGCGGCTTTGCCGGCACCTGCGAGGCGATGGGCAATGTGCCGCTGATCCTGGAGGCCTTCGTGCCGTTCGAGCGCGAGATATCGGTGATCGCCGCGCGTGGGCTGGACGGTGCGGTTGTCGCCTACGATCCAGCCGAGAATATCCATCGCAACGGCATTCTCCACACATCGACCTTGCCGGCCGCCATTATGCCGGAGACGGCGGAAGCGGCCCGAACGGCCGCATCGAAGATCCTGTCGGCGCTGAACTATGTCGGCGTCATCGGCGTCGAGTTCTTCGTGCTGGCGGACGGCTCGCTGCTGGCCAACGAGATCGCGCCGCGCGTGCACAATTCCGGCCATTGGACGGAAGCCGCCTGTATCGTCTCGCAGTTCGAGCAGCATATCCGCGCCATCGCCGGCCTGCCGCTCGGCGCCCCGGACCGCCATTCCGACTGTGTGATGGAGAACCTGATCGGCGACGATGTGCTGCGCGTCCCTGAGCTTCTCGCCGAGCCCGATCTGATGCTGCATCTCTACGGCAAGGCCGAAGCGCGGCCCGGCCGCAAGATGGGACATTTCACTCGGATCAGCCGTCGCGCCTCATAGGGTTGCCTACTGCAAATCGTCGCTCTCGTCCTCGCCTGGATTGGCGCAACTCACATCACCTTCCTCGCAATTGCCCGCGGCAGCGAGCTGCTTGACGCGATCATTGGTCAATCTGGTCAGGCATTGCGAGACTTCCATCGAATGGATCGATCCGCCTTCGCTGGCGGCAGTGGAATGCGCGCACTCGGCATCGTGAAAAGTGATCCAGGCGCGTTGCGCCACCTGCAGCAATCTCTTGCCGCCGGCATCATCCGAGCTGGTGAGCTCCTGATAGGCCTTGTTGAGCTTGGCGTCGGCCGCCTGATAGTCTTCGCCGGCACAGATGTTCATCATCTGCTGGCTATCGTCGCTGCGGTCGCATTCCTGCGCGCGAGCAACCGAAGCTGCCGCCAGCAGGACAAGGCAGGCGGACAGGAACATTCGGCGCATGGTTCTCTCCAAATCACTTCACGGCGACCGCATCATCCCAGCCGGCCCCAGGGCCGCGCAATGCCGCAAGGCCGACATGGCGGATAATTGATGACAGGGACGATTCACAGCCGCTATGGAGCACGCTTGCGGTTGACAGGGACAAGGCTCCTCGTTTATGAGCCTCCCACAGTTCAAAGGCGCGTCTTCTGGCGCGCCTTAAAATTTCGACCCGGACCGGGTCCACACCGACAGGCAAGACCATGAAGATCAAGAATTCGCTCAAGGCGCTGAAGGCGCGTCACCGCGACAACCAGCTGGTTCGCCGCAAGGGCCGCGTCTACATCATCAACAAGACCGCCCCGCGCTACAAGGCACGCCAGGGCTGAGTTTTCGGGCAGGAGGCTGCTGCCTCCGCCCATTTGATGCTTGTTGCCGCCTGCCGGCATTTTCACGCCAAATTCAGTTTGACGTTCCGTCGCCCGGGGCTAGAGTCCGGCGATGCGGATTCTTTTTGCATTTTTGACATCTCTGCTTGTTTCCGGCGTCATTTATGGCCCGGCATGGGCGGATGATGCCGTCGCGCCGCCGGCCACTCAGGACGCGCGGCCCGCCGCAACGACGAAACAAGCCCGCCTCGACCAGCTGTTCAGCGATCTGAAACGCGAGCGCAACGAAAAGGCGGCCGAGCGCATCGCCGGCAACATCTGGAGCGAGTGGTCGCAATCCGGCAGCGCCTCGATCGACCTGATGATGCAGTGGTCGCAGAAAGCCGTCGAGGGCCAGAAGTTCGACGCAGCGCTCGATTTCCTCGACCAGGTGGTGACTTTGCAGCCGACTTATGCCGAAGGCTGGAACCGGCGTGCCACCGTCCATTTCATGATGAAGAACTACGGCAAGTCGATGTCCGACATCGACCATACGCTGCAGCTCGAGCCGCGCCATTTCGGTGCGCTGTCCGGCCTGGCGCAGATCATGGCGCTGACCGGCCACAAGCAATCGGCGCTCGAGGCCTGGCAGAAGGTGCTGGCCATCTATCCGATGATGCGCAGCGCCCAGGACCAGGTCGGCACGATTTCGGAGGAGCTTGCCGGTGAAGGTATTTGAGGGAATAGGCAGTAGGGATTAGGCAGTAGGTCCAGACCGCTCTGCGGAACACACATGCCTACTGCCTACTGCCTACTGCCTACTGCCTACTGCCTACTGCCTACTGCCTA
>NZ_RZTB01000081.1:0-11815 GCF_003997735.1 Mesorhizobium sp. M7A.F.Ca.MR.148.00.0.0
TCGATGCATGACGTGCTGATCACGCTCGGCGAAGCGCTGGTGCTGGTCGTCGCCGTGGTGTTCATCTTCCTGCAAAGCTGGCGCACGACAATCATCCCGACCATCGCCATTCCGGTGTCGCTGGTGGCGACGCTGGTCGTCATG
Source organism: Mesorhizobium sp. M7A.F.Ca.MR.148.00.0.0 (assembly GCF_003997735.1). NCBI lineage: Bacteria > Pseudomonadati > Pseudomonadota > Alphaproteobacteria > Hyphomicrobiales > Phyllobacteriaceae > Mesorhizobium > Mesorhizobium sp. M7A.F.Ca.MR.148.00.0.0. The sequence goes on from NZ_RZTB01000081.1 coordinate 145, forward strand.
GAGATGCTCGGCTTCTCGCTCAACATGCTCTCCCTGCTCGGCATGGTGCTGGCGATCGGCCTCGTCGTCGACGACGCCATCGTCGTGGTTGAGAATGTCGAACGACAGCTGGAGGCCGGGCTCAAACCGCTTGCGGCGACCAAGGCCGCAATGCGCGAGGTCACCGGACCGATCATCGCCACCACCGCGGTGCTGATGGCGGTGTTCGTGCCGGTCGCCTTCATTCCCGGCGTCTCCGGCAAGCTCTACAACCAGTTCGCGCTGACCGTGGCGATCTCCGTCGGCATCTCCGCCTTCAACTCATTGACGCTCAGTCCCGCGCTCAGTGCGGCCTTCCTGCGCCATCGCGGCGAGACGCAGTTCGCCCCGTTCCGCTGGTTCAACACCGGCTTCGACAGGCTCTCGCATGCCTATGCCAATGGCGTGCGCATCCTCATCCGCTTGCGCTGGATCATGCTCGGCCTGTTCGCGGCCGGACTGGTCGCCACCTACTTCGTCTGGCAGCGCCTGCCCTCGACCTTCCTTCCGGTCGAGGACCAGGGCTATTTCTTCGTCGTCATCCAGTTGCCCGACGGCGCGTCGCTGGAACGCACCGACGCGGTGGCGCAGAAGGCGCGCGACATCCTGCAGGCGACGCCCGGCGTCGAGATTGTCGGCTCGATCAGCGGCCTGAATTTCCTGACCAGTGCGGCGCAGTCGAATTCGGCGGTCGAATTCGCCATCCTGAAGCCGTGGGAGGAGCGCGGCCCCGACCAGAGCGCGTCGAAGCTCGTCGCCGATGTGCGCGGCAAGCTGATGCAGATTCCGGAAGCTTTCGCGCTGAGCTTCGATCCGCCTTCTATCCCGGGTATCGGCACCACAGGCGGCTTCGAATTCGTCGTCGAGGATTTGACCGGCCGCGGCAGTTCAGCCCTCAACGATGCGACCCAAGCCGTGATCGCCGAGGCGCGCAAGCAGCCGGAAATCAACCCGCAGCAGCTGTTCTCGCCATTCTCGACCTCGACGCCGCAGTTCAACTACGACCTCGACCGCAGCAAGGCCAAGCTGCTCGGCCTCAATCTGCCCGATGTCTTCAACACACTGCAGATCTATCTCGGCTCGCTCTACGTCAACGACTTCAACCTGTTCGGCCGCACCTTCCGGGTGACCATCCAGGCCGACAAGGATGCACGTGCGGGTGCCGCCGACATTTCGCGGCTCTATGTGCGCAATGCCTCCGGCGGCATGGTGCCGCTCTCGACCCTGGGCAAACTCGTGCCCTTCGTCGGCCCGGAGACCGTGCCGCATTACAACAACAATGCCTCGGCCTCGATCAATGGCGGTGCCGCACCCGGCTTTTCCTCGGGCCAGGCGGTTGCCGCGATGGAACGGGCCGCCGCCATTGCGCTGCCAAGGGATTTCGGTTTCGAATGGACCGGCATCACCTTCCAGGAGCTCAAGGCAGGATCGATCGCGTCCGTCGTCTTCGGCCTCGCCATCGTCTTCGTCTTCCTGATCCTGGCGATGCAGTATGAGAGTTGGGCGATGCCGTTCATGGTGCTGTTGGCGGTGCCACTGGCCCTGTTCGGCGCCTTCGTGGCCTTGTTGCTGCGTGGCATGCAGATCGACGTCTACTCGCAGATAGGCTTCGTCATGCTGATCGGCCTGGCGGCCAAGAACGCGATCCTGATCGTCGAGTTCGCAAGGCGACGGCGCGAAGAAGGCCTCAGCATCATCGACGCGGCGATGGAGGCGGCACGGCTCAGGCTGCGGCCGATCCTGATGACGGCCTTCGCCTTCATCCTCGGCGTGCTGCCGCTGATGTTTGCGACCGGCGCCGGTGCGGCAAGCCGGCAGTCGATCGGCACCACCGTGTTCGGCGGCATGGTCGCGGCGACCATCCTGTCGCTGGTGTTCGTTCCGGTGTTCTACGCGGTCATCGAGCAGCTGCGCGAACGCCGCGGCAATGACGAGCCCGCCTCTCAAGACAATGAACCAACGACTGAGCCCGCCTTGCGCCCCCTGGCGGAAGCGGCCGAATAAGATTGGAGACTGATCATGCGTAAATGGAAAATCGCGTTGGGAACGGCCGTCGCACTGGGAGCGATCTCGGTGGCCAGCGTCCACCTGCTCGACATGGGCAACCTCAGCCTCAATGCCGGCACGGCCGCGGCGACGCCTGCTCCGGCGGCATTCGTCATGCCTGTGCCGGTGGTCAGTGTCGTCAAGAAGACGATCCCGATCTACCTGGACTATGCCGCGCGGACGGAACCGATCCGCAGCATCACCTTGCAGGCCAGGATTCCGGGCTATCTGCAGGAGCAGACCGCAGCCGACGGCGTCGACGTCCGGCAAGGCGATCTTCTCTACAAGATCTCGCCTGACGACTTCCAGGCGGCTCTCGACCAGGCCAAGGCGCAAGTGCAGCGCGATACGGCGACGCTCGACTATGCCCGCTCCAACCTCGGTCGCGGCACCGAGCTCGCCAAGAGCGGCTACCTCGCCAAGGACGGCTTCGACCAGCGCACCAGCACCTTGCGCGAGGCACAGGCGTCGCTGGCGGTCAATCAGGCGGCGGTCCGCACGGCAGAGCTCAATTTGAGCTACGCTGAAATCCGGGCGCCGTTTGGCGGGCGTCTCGGCCGCAACCAGGCTTCGGTCGGAACGCTGGTCAGCGTTGCCGGCACCGTGCTCAACACGCTGGTGCAACTCGATCCGATCTACGTCACCTTCAACCCGAGCGAGACGGATCTGGCCGAGATCGAGCAAGCCCGCGCAAACGGGCCGATCGAAGTGGAGGTGCTGCTCCCCGGCCAGACCGAGGCCAGCCAGAAGGGCGAGCTTACCTTCATCGACAATTCGGTCGACCGCTCGACCGGCACGATCACGGCGCGCGCAACGATCGGTAACGGCAAGTTCACGCTGCTGCCCGGCCAATATGTTCGTGTCCGGCTGCATGTGAGAGAGCAGGCCGACGCGCTGATGGTGCCGCAGACGGCGCTGGGCTCGAGCCAGCTCGGCAAATATCTCTATGTCGTCGGCAAGGACAACACGGTCGACCAGCGGCTGGTTTCGCTCGGACCGACGAGCGGCGGTCAGGTCGCCATCCTCAGCGGCGTCGCCGAGGGCGACCAGGTGATCACGGGCAATCTGCAGAAGATCGGACCCGGAGCGCCTGTATCGCCGATACCGGAAAAGCCGGCCACCTGAACACCCCCGTCAGGACCCGGCTTCAGCGCGGCGCCCCGACCTTCCCACAGGTCGCGGGCGCCGCTCGACTGAGCAGTTCCACCAGACCGGCAACATCGGCGCGGTCGGCCTTGGCCACCGGCATGAATGCACAATAGGGATGCCCGAGGCGCACGGAGACGGAGGAGAGCGCAATCAGCCGACCGGCCTCCAGATCGGCGCGCGCCATGACCCGCTGGCCAAGCGCGATGCCCAGGCCCAGCCTTGCCGAGGCGATCGCAAGGCTGGACAGGCCGACGCGCCGCCCGTGCGACGGGTCGGGTGAGCGGCTGCCGCCGGAGGCCGCAAACCAGTCAGCCCAGGTCGGGTGCGAGGCATAGTTCGGCCCCCAATTGGTGTGGATGAACTGGCTCTCGTGCAAATCCGCCAGACTCGGATCGCCATTGCCGTGCCGGTGCCAGAATTCCGGCGCACAGACCGGCAGGACATCATCATGGACGAGACGAACAAGTTTCAGCCCGGAATAATGATAATCGCCATAGCTGATGCGCAGGTCGATGTTCTGGCGCATCAGGTCGACCGGATCGTCCTCGACACGGACATCGATGGCCATCTGCGGGAAGGCATCGAGGAGCGTGGCCAGCCTCGGCGCCAGCCACAGTTCGGCCAGCGAGAACGGCACGCTGACGACCAGACGCGTCCGCATCCCGCCCTCCAGCATGCGCTGGCCTATAGCGGCGATGTCTCCCAAAGCCTTCGCGGTCTGCGGATAGATAGCGTGGCCGGCGTCGGTGAGCGCGATGCGATTGCCGCTGCGCACAAACAGCTGCTTGCCGAACCATGTTTCGAGATTGCGTATCTGCTGGCTGACCGCTGCAGAGGACACACCGAGTTCAGAGGCGGCCAGAGTGAAGCTGCCGGCACGCGCCGCAACCTCGAAAGCCTTGATCGCATTCAACGGAGGTAGCCGTTCCACATCGATTCCGTAAGTTTTTCTTAGCCAATCCTAACTATTTTCGGCGTTGAGAGAAAGATTTTTTGCCGTCTCATAGGCTCGAAACCTTCGGAGCCATGACGATGAAAGACATCCTCGATCTCGATCGCTATCCGCTCGACCGCGAAGGCAGCGCCGAATGGCAGCGCCTTGTCGAACAATCCGTCGCCGCGCTCGAAGCCGACGGCATGTTCAATCTGGAAGGGTTTTTGCGCCCCGGCGTGGCGGAACAAGCCGTGCGCGAAATCCAGCCGGTGATGGCCGCGCGCTCGCATGTGCACAAGCGGATGCACAACATCTACTTCAAGCCCGACATTCCCGAGCTTGCACCCGACCATCCGGCGCTGCGCAAGGTGGAGACCATCAGCCACACCGTCTGTGCCGACCAGATTCCGGGCAGTGTCGTGCTCGCCATCTACGAATACGAACCGCTACTGCGCTTCCTGGCAGCGACGATGGGCAAGACCAGGCTGCATGTCATGCAGGATCCGTTGGCGCGAACCAATGTCATGGCCTATCGCGCCGGCGAGGCTTTGAACTGGCATTTCGATCGTTCCGAATTCACGACGACGCTGTTGTTGCAGGCAGCGGAGCGTGGCGGCGACCTCGAATACCGCACCGATCTGCGATCTGACGACAATCCCAACTATGACGGAGTCGCAAGGCTGCTGGAGGGGCGCGACCCCGATGCAAAGATCCTGCGCATGAAGCCCGGCACGCTGAATGTCTTCCGCGGCAAGAACACCGCGCATCGCGTCACCACGGTCGAAGGCGAGCGCGAGCGCATGATCGCGGTGTTTTCCTACTATGAGAAGCCCGGCGTGATGTTCAGCGCCGAGGAGCGCGTCGGCTTCTACGGCCGTGCCGCCTGAGACCGAAGAGGCAATATGCCAGCGGCCCCAAGAATCCGAAGATGACCTCTTGTTAGATTGTCGACAATCTGCTTGTCTTGCTTTCGATTTCCCTGGGAGCGGCCGAATGGCGAAAGCGGATTTCAGTCCGATCGCGGACACGACGCGACGCGCCGAGATCGTCGCGCTGCTACGGCGTGCGATCCTGACCGGCCAGCTCGCGCCCGGCCAGAAGCTCAACGAACTCAGGATATCGGAGCAGATGCGGGTCAGCCGCGCGCCATTGCGCGAGGCGATGCGCGAACTGGTCCAGGAAGGCATCCTGACCAGCATCCCCTATGCCGGCACCTTCGTCATCGAGGTCACAGCCAAGGACATCGACGATGCCTATTCGTTCAACAAGGTGATGGACGAGCTGGCCATCGAGCGGGCGTGGCCGCTGCGCGACCAGCGCTTTTTCGACGAGCTCGACCGGCGCCACGAAGCCGTGAAGCAGGCGACCCGTGCGTTGGACACGACACGCCAAATCGAAACCGCGCTGCAACTGCATGGCCTGATCTACGAATGGGCGGACAATTCGGTGCTGCTGGAAACCTGGCAGCGGCTGACCAGCCGGCTGCAGATGTATTTTGCGCTCCACCAGCATGCCCGCAATGAGCCGGTGCCGGCCGAAGACGTTCACGAGACCTATGTGCGGTTGCTAAAGGGCAAGGACATGCGTGCCGCCCAGCGCCATGCCAGGGAGCACATCGATCTCGATTTCGAGGAGTTGCTTGCCTACGCGCGCGGCCTCGAACAGCGCCCGTCGAGGGGCGCCTGACCCGTTCCCAACACCACAGACAGCGGACAAGACACGTGCAGATCCAAACCATCAAGGCCTACCATGTCGTGCAGCCCTTCGTGGACGGGCCCTATCGCATGTCCAAGGGGCGCGAGGCCGACGCCTTCGACGCTGTGATCGTGTCCATCGCATCAGACAGCGGCATCACCGGCTGGGGCGAGATGGCGCCGCTCGGCAATTTTTACTCGGCCGCCTTCCCGGCCGGCGTTCGCGCCGGCGTGGTCGAGATCGCGCCGCATCTGATCGGCCATGATCCGCGCGGACTAGCCAGCATCGGCCGGCTGATGGACACGGTGTTCAAGGGTCATCCCTACATCAAGTCGGCGCTCGACATGGCCTGCTGGGATCTGGCGGGGCGCGCCGCCGACGTGCCGCTGGTCACGCTGCTCGGCGGCAAGGAAAGCGACACCGCAGAACTCTACAAGGTCGTCACGCACGGCAGCGTCGACGCCATGGCCGCGCTGGCCAAGCGCATCGTCAAGGACGGCTTCCACCGGCTACAGGTCAAGGTCGGCGGCAATGTGCATGACGACATCGAACGTGTCACCGCGGTCGCCGCCTCAGTGCCGAAAGGCACGGTCATCTTCTGCGACGCCAATGCCGGCTGGACGCCCTATCAGGCTCGCCAGTTCGCCGACGCGACGCGCAGCATCGACTACACGTTCGAGCAGCCCTGCACCACGATCGATGAAAACATGTCGGTGCGCCGCATGCTCGACAAGCCGATGGTGCTCGACGAATCCGTCACCTCGCTCGAGGCGATGCTGGAAATTCATCGCCTGGGTGCGGCCGACGGGCTGACCCTGAAGATCTCGCGCCTTGGCGGGGTGACGAAGACGCGCCAGATCCGCGACGTTGCCGTCGACCTCGGCTTCATGATCACGGTCGAGGACACGGGCGGCGCCGAGATCGACACCGCGGCCATGGCGCATCTGTCGTTGTCGACGCCGGAAGAGCGCCGGCTGCATGCCATCGCCTTCCATGAATGGGTGACGGTGCGCACGGCGTCGAACATGCCGCCGGTCACCGGCAGCCGCATGGGCATTCCGGACGGACCGGGCCTCGGCATCGACGTCGTTCCCGACCTGCTGGGCAAGCCTTTCTTCGAGGTCGGCCGCTGAGATGAAGATCCGCGGGATCAAAGCCACGCCGATCAATCTGCGCCTCGAAGCACCCTATGCCTGGGTGTTCGGCGAACTCGACGGATTTTCGCCGACCATTGTTGAAGTCGAGACCGAGGATGGCTTGATTGGCCTCGGCGAAGCGCCGACGCCAGCGGCGGCCGCGATTATCAACGATGTCCTGGCGCCACGGCTGCCGACGCCGGCGGCGGCCGCGATCATCAACGATGTCCTGGCGCCACGGCTGGTCGGGCGCGATGCCTTCGACATCGCCGGCGCCGAGCATGTCTGCCTGCCCTTCTGGACCGGCGTGCAGTCGATCAACGACCGCACCCGCATCATGGCCTTCGGCGCCATCGAGATGGCGTTGTGGGACCTGCGCGGCAAGGCGTGGGACCAGCCACTCTACCAGTTGCTTGGCGGCGCCGTGCGCAAGGACATCCCGTTCACCGACTATTTTTCGCTGCGCGGTGATGGGCCAAAGGTGAAGGGCGAGACGACGCCGGAAGAAGTCGCCGATTATTGCGTCGAATTGCACGAGACGCACGGAACGACCTTCTTCGAAGGCAAGTTCTCGACCGATGATCCGAACATCTCGTTTGCCATGATCCGCATCGATTCCAACCAGGCCTATTCGCTCAGCACCGCGCGTCGCCTAGCGCGGCCGCTGGAAGACCTCGGCGTGCGCAACTGGGAGGATCCGGTGGCGACGATCGAGGAGATGCGCGAATTGCGGCGCCATTGCTCGATCCCGTTCTCGACCCACAACATCGACATTGCGCGCGCCATGGAAACCAAGGTGCCGGACGCCTTCGTCGGCAACCCGACAACGCATGGCGGCATAGGCCGGCTGCTGCGCTTCGTCGGCGCCTGCGAGCACGCCGGCATCGATTTCTGGTGCTACAGCGGCGACAGCGGCATCGGCAGTGCCGCCTATCTGCACCTGTGCGCGGCACTTGGTTGGATCAGGGAGCCGAACCAGTCGCTGTTTCGCATGCTGCCGATGGATGTCACCGAGGAAGGGCCGTTTTCGCCAAGGAACAATTTCGTGCGCATTCCGGAAGGTCCCGGTCTCGGCGTCACCTTGTCGCGCGAGAACCTCGCTGCCTGTCACAGAGACTTTACCGAGAAAGGACCGTGCAACAAGTATCATGACCCGGCAAAGCCCGGAACCTATCGCCGTTTGCCGCTGAACTAGACGGCGGCAGCCGGCCAGACAGCGGCCAAGAGACGAGAAGCCAACCGCGCGACTTCGGTCAGGAAGGTTGGACAAGACGATGGAGCAGTGCAGCCAGGAAGCCGGCGCGTCCACGCCACGACTGGATGGACCGGACAAAACCGCATGCTAAGGTTTCGGTCGACAGACCGCTCGGGCGGCCGAAAAATGGAGCAATCCACGAAATTTCGTCAACCATAAGAAATAGGGGAAAGGGTAAAAACCCATGAGCAAGAACTTTGGCATTCTCGACCTGATCCGGCGCAATCGCACGCCGCTTGAAAATCACCTGATCGACGGCCTTGTCGACGGTCGTGTCAGCCGCCGCGACTTCGTCCGTCACGGCAGCCTGCTCGGCCTGTCGCTGCCGCTGCTGGGCCGTATCGGCATGGCAGCCGGCCTCGGCGGCATGCCGTCGCTGGCGCGCGCCCAGGGCGCACCTGGCGCCACCATCCGTGTCGCCAGCAGCGTGCCGGCGGCGACGATCGACCCGGTCACCATTGCGGACGCCGGCGGCTTGCTGGTCATGCAGCAGGTTGCGGAATTTCTCTGCGTCGACGGTCCCGACCTGGTGCTGCAACCGGCGCTGGCCGAGAGCTGGAAGCCGAACGACAATGGCACGGTGTGGACCTTCAAGCTGCGCAAGGGCGTAAAATTCCACAGCGGCGGCGAGATGAAGGCCGAGGACGTCGTGGCCAGCATCGACCGCCTTGCCGATCCGGCCAATTCGTCCAATGCGCTGTCGGTGTTCACCGGCATCCTGCAGAAGGGCGCCTCCAAGAAGGTCGACGACTATACGGTGGAATTCCACCTCGATGCGCCGAACGGCAACTTCCCCTACATGCTGTCGTCCGACAACTACAACGCCGTCATCATCCCGGCGAGTTACAAGGGCGACTACGAGAAGAGCTTCGACGGCACCGGGCCGTTCAGAATAGAGAAATACACGGCAAAGGTCGGCGCCTCCTTCATCCGCAACGAAGACTATTGGGGTCCGAAGGCACTGCCGGAACGCACCGAATTCACCTTCTTCACCGATATGCAGCCGCAGATCCTGGCGCTGCAGGGCGGACAGGTCGACATCATCAACCAGATGCCCGTGCTGGCCGGCGTCGCTCTGCTCAATGATCCGAACGTCGACATCATCAGCCTGAAGTCGTCGGCCCATCAGCAACTGCACATGCGCTGCGACGAGGGCCCGTTGAAGGATGCGCGCGTGCGCCGTGCCATTGCGCTCTGCCTCGATCGCGACAAGCTGGCCGCCGGCCTGATGAAGGGACGCTCCGCTCTGGGCAATGACAGCCCGTTCGCTGCCGTCTACCCTTCGACCGATACGAGCGTGCCGCAACGCAAGCAGGATATCGCCCAGGCCAAGCAGCTCATGGAAGCAGCCGGCCTTGGCCAGGGCTTCAAGATAACCCTGACCACCGAACGCTACCTGGAAATCCCTGAATACGCCCAGCTGATCCAAAACTGGGTCAAGGAGATCGGTGTCCAACTCGACCTCAACATCCTCGACCAAAGCGGCTATTACGGAGACGCGGTGTTCGGCAAGTCGAACTGGCTGGATTCGGTGATGGGCATCACCGACTACGGTCACCGCGGCGTGCCGAACGTCTATCTCGCGGCACCGCTGAAGAGTGAAGGCACCTGGAACGCGGCACACTTCAAGAACAAGGACTATGACGCGCTGGCGACCAGCTACATCGCAGCCCTCGACCTCGAGGCGCAGAAGGCCGACGCCGGCAAGATCCAGAAGCTGCTGCTCGAGGAAACGCCTGTCATCTTCGGCTATTTCTACGACTATCTGACGGCGACGGCGAAGGGCGTGGCCGGTGTACAGCCGACCGCCATGTCGCAGCTGTTCCTCGACAAGGCATCGAAGGCCTGAACGGAAGGGAAAGCCAATCCTCTAACAGCCAGCTCCCGCATGGGGGCTGGCTCCACAAGGAGTCCTAGCCATTCTCTCCTTCCTTGTCCGGCGTGTCTCGCTGTCGCTCGTCACGCTGTTCCTACTCAGCATCATGGTGTTCCTGGGCGGCCAGGTGCTGCCCGGCAATGTCGGGCGCGCCATATTGGGCCCGTTCGCCGACCAGCGCGCGGTCGACGCGCTCAATCACACGCTCGGCGTCGATCGCCCGCTGCTAACGCAATACTGGAGCTGGATCTCCAACTTCGTCCAGGGCGACATGGGTACGTCCTACATCTTCCGCTCGCCGGTCGCGCCTTTCGTCATCGATGCGCTCGGCAATTCGATGAAGCTGGCGGCGGTCGCCTTCGTGCTGGTGGTGCCGATCGGCATCCTCGGCGGCGTCGTCGCCGCACTCAACCTCAACCGCCCGCTCGACCGCATCATCAGTCTCGGCGGCCTGTCGGTGACCGTGCTGCCGGAATTCGTCACCGGCATCATCCTGATCCTGATCTTTGGTGTCTGGCTGCGCTGGCTGCCGATATCGGCCGCATGGCCGCGCGACGCCGGCTTCTTCACGCAGCTCTATTACCTGATCCTGCCCTCGCTGCCGCTGTTCCTGGTGCTGTTCGGCTACATCGCCCGCATGGCGCGCTCCGGCATGATCGAAGCGCTCGATTCCGACTACACGCGAACGGCCGTGCTCAAGGGCCTGCCCTGGCGCACGGTGATCTGGCGGCATGTGCTGCGCAACGCGCTGCTGCCGACCATCACCGTCATCGCGACGCAGACCGGCTACCTCATCGGCGGCCTTGTCGTCATCGAAACGCTGTTTCGCTACCAGGGCATCGGGTCGCTGATCTTCACCGCCGCGCGCGGCAAGGATTTCCCGATGCTGGAGTCGGGCATCCTCACCATCGGCATTGTCTATGCCGTGGCCACCCTTGTCGCCGACTTCCTCTATTCCGTGCTCAATCCGCGCATCCGGCTGGGGTCAGATCAATGAGCGCTGTCCAAACCAGCTCTCCGACACCAGACGACACGCGCCGGCGCGGCCCGCTGGCGGAAGTCTTTTTCTCGCTGCTGCGCTCGCGAACATTCCTTGTCGGTTTCGCCATCGTGCTGTTCTGGGTTGCCTGCGCGCTGTTCGGCGAGCATTTCGCACCTTACGATCCGCTCGCCGACGACATCATCAACGCGCTGGCGCCGCCCTCTTCCGAACACTGGTTCGGCACCGACCAGATCGGCCGCGACGTCTTCTCGCGCGTCATCGTCGGTTCGCGCGACATCCTGACCGTCGCACCGCTGGCAACCTTGCTGGCGACGGTGGCCGGCACGGCGCTCGGCCTCGTCACCGGCTATTTTCGCGGCCTCGTCGACGATGTCGTCAGCCGCATCCTAGAAGCCTTCATGGCGATCCCGGTGGTCATCGTCGCGCTACTGGCCATCGTCGCGCTCGGCACCTCCAAAACCACGGTCATCGTCGTCATCGGCCTGAGCTTCGCGCCGATCATCGCGCGCACCGTGCGCTCGGCGGTGCTGGCCGAACGCGAGCTCGACTATGTCGCCGC
>NZ_RZTB01000081.1:11926-26011 GCF_003997735.1 Mesorhizobium sp. M7A.F.Ca.MR.148.00.0.0
CGCCGTCGCCACGCTCTCCTTCATGGGCTTTGGCATCCAGCCGCCCTCGCCCGACTGGGGGCTGTCGATCTCCAACAATTACGGCATGATCGGCGGCGGCTTCTGGTGGACAGTGCTGTTCGATGCGCTCGCCATCGCTTCGCTGGTGATCGGCGTCAATCTGGCGGCCGACGGCGTTCACGGAGCGCTCAATGACTAACTCCGCCAAGGCCGAAAACGCACTCGAACTCACCGATCTTTCGGTTGCCTACCGCGTCGCCGGCCGCAATCGCGCCGTGCTGCGCAACCTCAGCCTCACCATCGGCCAGGGCGAAGCCTATGGGCTGGTCGGCGAGTCCGGTTGCGGCAAGTCGACAGTGGCGCTCACCGTCGTGCGCTATCTGCCGAGAAATGGCTCGATCACCGGCGGCGCGATCTCGCTCGACGGCCAGAATGTGATGAAACTTGACGCCGAAGCGCTCAGGCGGGCGCGCGCGGAAAGCGTCTCCATGGTCTATCAGGACCCGGGCAAGGCGCTGAACCCATCGATCCGCGTCGGCCGTCAGCTGACCGAGATTTTTGAACTCGGCGGCGTTTCGGGACGAGCGGCCACTGACCGGGCGATTGCGATGCTGAACCGAGTGCGCATCTCCGACCCCGTCAGCGTCATGCAGCGCTACCCGCACCAGCTTTCCGGCGGCATGCAGCAACGCGTGGCGATTGCCATGGCGCTGGCCAACGATCCGTCGATGCTGATCCTCGACGAGCCGACCACCGGCCTCGATGCGACGGTGGAGGCCGAAGTGCTCGACCTGATCGCGCAGCTCAGGCAGGAACTGTCGGCCTCGATCCTGTTCATCAGCCACAACCTCGCCGTCGTTTCCAACATGTGCGACCGGGTCGGCGTGCTCTATGCCGGCATGCTGGTCGAGGAAGGGCCGACGGAGGTCGTGTTTAACGATCCGCGCCATCCCTACACGGTCGCCCTGCTGCGTTGCCTGCCGCGCGGCGGCCAACGCAAGGATCAGGGCCGGCTCGACACCATTCCGGGTTTCCTGCCCGGCATCGGGGCCGACATCAAGGGCTGCGCCTTCGCCGATCGCTGCGCGCTCGCCGACGATCGCTGCCGCAGCGAATTGCCGCCGCTCTATGATCTGGGCGGCCGGCTGTCGCGCTGCTTCCATCACGACAAGGCGCAAGCGCTGCCGCGTGCCACACCGAGCGATGTGGCGCCCGCCCCAAAGCCGGCGGCAGCACCGGTGCTGCGCGTCGCCGGGTTGAACAAGACCTATTCCAGCCACGGTCATGCACTGCGCGCCGTCAAGGATGTTTCGGTCGATTTGCGGCCCGGCGAGACGCTCGGGCTGGTCGGCGAATCCGGCAGCGGCAAGACGACCTTCGCCAGGTTGCTGCTCGGCCTGGTGCCGCCCGACGACGGCGGCACCATCGAACTTGAGGGCAAGGCGCTGGCGCCCAGGCTGGAGAACCGCAGCGACGACCAGATCAAGGCGATGCAGATCGTCTTCCAGAACCCGGACTCCGCACTCAACCGCTCGCATTCGATTCGCCATCTGATCGGCCGGGCGCTGAAGCGGCTGGCCGGCCTCTCCGGCAAAGCGCTGGAGGCGCGCCTCAACGACCTCGTCCGCTCTGTGCGGCTCACCGACCGGCATCTGGCCGTCAAGCCGCGCCAGCTCTCCGGCGGCCTGAAGCAGCGCGTCGCCATTGCGCGCGCCTTCGCCGGCAATCCGCGCATCGTGGTGTGCGACGAGCCGACCTCGGCGCTCGACGTCTCGGTGCAGGCTGCGATCCTCAATCTGCTCGCCGACCTTCAGTCGAAGGAAGACGTCAGCTACATCTTCATCTCGCACGACCTTGCCGTGGTGCGTTACCTCTCCGACAAGATCGCCGTGCTCTATCTCGGCCGCATCATGGAACTCGGACCGTCGGAAGATGTCTTTTCCGGCCCGCATCACCCCTATACCGAGGCGCTGCTGTCGGCGGTGCCCAAACTCGACCAGACCGAGACGGCACGCATTCGTCTCGACGGCGAGATCCCCAGCGCCACCAGCCCGCCGTCGGGCTGCGTGTTCCACACGCGCTGCCCGCGCAAGATCGGCCCGATCTGCGAACAGCAGGAGCCGCCACTCAGCGAGGCCCAGCCCGGCCATTCCATCCGCTGCCACATTCCTTACTCCGAACTGGCCAGGCTGCAGAGAGCGGTCGTGACCGAGCCGGCATAGCGCTGTCGCTCCCGTGGCTTGGCCTGTCAGATCTGGCCGGCCATGCTGAGAGCACGGTCACCTTCTGAAAAGCCCTGCCCTTCGGCCCAGTCTCTGGCCAGCGTGCGCAGGCCTGTGAGCGCGACATCCAGAACATCCGAAGACACGGGATTCGAGGGATAGGCGAGGTAGATCGGCCGTTGGAATACCGGTGTGTTGTCGATGCGCCGCATCTCGCCGCGCTCGATATGACCGCTGACGGCACTGAGCGGCAGATAGGCGGCGGCCTGCTGCGACTGCACGTGCTGCAGCCCGATGAAGACCAGCCCGGCCGAAATCGCCGGCTTGACCATGCCGGCAAAGGCGCGGTCGTGCTCGATGCGGAACTCCAGTCCCCAGTCCATCAGGATATAGTTTTCGGTCCATGGCTTGGTCTGTGCGGCGTGCTGGACGAGCACCACCTGATCGACGGCCAGCGTCTCGTAGACAATGCCGGGATGCGGTCGCGGCAGATAGAGGATGCAGATGTCGAGCAGGCCTTCCGCCAGCTGGTCGATCGCCAGATCCGGGAAACTGCCTTCAAGCCGCAGCGCCACGTTCGGCCGCCTGGCGCGCATCCACTCGACCCATGGCGAGGTGATGCGGTCCCAGAGATAGGCAGGCGCGGTCAGCCGCAGCAAGGTCTCATAACCATCGGGAACGGCGATATCCTGCCGTGATTGCTCCCATGTGCGGGTGATAGACGATGCGTGCGGCAGGAACTGCCGGCCGGCCGGCGTAAGCGTGACGCCATCGCGGTCACGCACGAAAAGCCGGCGTCCCAACTGATCCTCCAGTCCCCTGATCCGCGCACTGACCGTGGACTGGGCGAGGTTGAGCCGGCTGGCCGCGACGGTGAAGCTGCCATGGGTGGCGACTTCGAGAAAGCTGCGCAGATTCTCAGTGTCCATGCCCACCTCCTGCATCGAAAATTTCGATGACTCCTATCAAAAAATATCGCTTTCCGGCGGCAGTCAACAATGAACTAGATGGCTGAACCCCAAGACAAGCGAGGAATCCAGCCATGCCCAAGCATTTCCGGATGATCGACAACGCTCGCAGAACACTCACTGCAATCGAAAATTCCGCTGTCGACGAATTTCTGGCCGGCAGGATGGACCGCCGTGACTTCCTGCGCCATGGCAGCGTGCTTGGGCTTTCCTTGCCGTTCCTGGGCAGCCTTGTCGCGGCCGCCGGCCTCGGCACCCAGCAGGCCCGCGCCGAGGGCAAGCCGGGCGGCACGGTGCGCGCCGGCGTGGCGACGCCGGGCGGCGCCATCGATCCCGTCACCTACTATGACAGCGGCAGCTACCAGCTGGTTTTCCAAACCGCCGAGTTTCTCTGCATCACGCAGCCGGACCTCACTTTGAAGCCTGTGCTGGCAGAGAGCTGGGCGCCGAACGAGGATGGCAGCGTGTGGACCTTCAAGCTGCGCAAGGGCGTGAAATTCCACAATGGCGAGGATTTCAAGGCCGACGACGTCGTCGCGACCTTCGACCGGCTGGCCGATCCCAACGGCGCTTCCAACGCGCTTTCGGTGTTCAAAGGCCTTCTTTCGAAGGGCGGCACCCGGAAGGTCGACGACCACACCGTCGCCTTCCATCTCGATGCGCCGAATGGCAGCTTTCCCTATTCAGTGTCGATCGACAATTACAACGCCGTCATCCTGCCGGCGAGCTACAAGGGCGACTACGAAAAGACGTTCGAAGGCACCGGGCCGTTTCGGCTGGAGACCTACACACCAAAGGTTGGCGCGACCTTCATCCGCAATCCCGACTATTGGGGCGAGAAGGCGCTGCCCGACCGGCTCGAATTCAAGTTCTACGGCGACGTGCAGCCGCGCATCCTGGCCCTGCAGGCCGGCGAAGTCGACATTCTCGATGCTGTTCCGCTCGATGTCAGCCAGGTGGTGCTGAACAGTCCTGATATCACCGTGTTGCGTGTCGCTTCGACCGCGCACCGCCAGTTGCACATGCGCTGCGATACCGGCCCCTTCACCGACAAGCGCGTGCGCCAGGCGCTGGCGCTGTGCATCGACCGCTCCAAGCTGGTCGACGGCTTGTGCCGCGGCATGGCGGCGACTGGCAATGACAGCCCGTTCGCGCCGGCCTTCCCCGCGACAGACAAGTCGATGCCGCAACGCGTCCAGGACATCGCCAAGGCCAAGCAGTTGCTCGACGCGGCGGGTCTCGCCGAAGGCTTCGACATCACGCTGACCACGCTGCGCTATTCCGACATTCCGGGCTATGCGCAATTGTTCCAGAATTTCGCCAAGGAGATCGGTGCGCGCATCTCGCTCAACATCGAGGACCAGGACAAATATTACGGCAAAGCGGTGTTCGGCCAGTCGGACTGGCTGGACAGCCCGCTCGGCATCACCGACTACGCGCATCGCAGCGTGCCAAACGTCTTCCTCAAGAGCCCGTTGGTCAGCGACGGCCCTTGGAACGCGGCGCATTTCAAGAGCCCGGCCTATGATGGCATGGTCACCAGCTATCTCAAGGCGCTCGATGCCGGCGCGCAGCGCGCTGCCGCCTCCGACATCCAGAAATTGCTGCTCGACGAGACGCCTGTCATCTTCAGCTATTTCCCCGATCTGCTGGTGCCGGTGCGCAAGAATGTCAGCGGCCTTCCGCCGATCGCGGCCGGCCTGCTGCTCGACCGCGTGTCGTTGAGCTGATCGTGCGCCAGCGCCCGATGACAAAAGAAACAAAACGGGAGACTACCATTCGCAAGCCCCATCTGCGCGGCCGTGGGCCGCATTTTCCGCTGCTCGACACCATTGTGCAGTATGAATTCGAGCCGGGCTACATAGCCTTCACCATGCCGACGCAGAAGCGCCTGCGTGTGCAGGTGGGATCGATGACCGTGGCCGATACGACCAATGCCTTGGTGTTCTACGAATCCGATCACCTGCCGGTCTACTACTTCCCGATCGGCGACGTTCGCGAGGAATTCCTGCTGCCGAGCAAGACGACGACAGAGGACCCGTTCAAGGGCACAGCCACCCACTACTCGCTCAACACCGGCATCACGCTGGTCGAGGACGCGGCCTGGCGCTATCTCGATCCGATCAAGGGCTGTCCGCCGATATCGGACTACATGTCGTTCACCTGGAGCAAGATGGGCCACTGGTTCGAGGAGGACGAAGAAATCTTCGTCCACGCCCGCGATCCGTTCCGCCGGGTCGACTGCCTCCCGTCGTCGCGGCGCGTGCAGGTCATTCTCGACGGCGAACAGGTCGCCGATTCACGCCGCGGCGTGTTCCTGTTCGAAACCGGCCATCCGGTGCGCCACTATCTGCCGATCGCCGATACGCGGCTCGATATGTTCGCGCCCAGCCGCTACATTTCGCGCTGTCCTTACAAGGGCATCTCCAACTATTATCACGTGACGACCAAGGCCAAGCGTCACGAGAACCTGGTCTGGTATTATCCCGAGCC
The DNA here is from genome assembly GCF_003997735.1 of Mesorhizobium sp. M7A.F.Ca.MR.148.00.0.0. Classification (NCBI taxonomy): domain Bacteria; kingdom Pseudomonadati; phylum Pseudomonadota; class Alphaproteobacteria; order Hyphomicrobiales; family Phyllobacteriaceae; genus Mesorhizobium; species Mesorhizobium sp. M7A.F.Ca.MR.148.00.0.0. The sequence continues at coordinate 17,610 of NZ_RZTB01000081.1, forward strand.
GGTGCACGAGGCGGAGCGCATCAAGGGGCTGGTCTGCTTCCACCACGAACTGGTCGACAAGATCCTGGTCGATGGCGTCGAAATCCCGAAGGAAGCCACGGCCGCGTCGAGCGGTTATTTCTGAGTATCGACGCCGCTTGAGCCATTTGCGCGCGGGCGCTTGATCGAAGCACGGCTCAGCGCATACCCTCCCTGGGCCAGGGAGGGCACTCAATGGATCTTTTCAAACTGAACGGCGATGTCGCGCTGGTCACCGGCGCCGGCAGCGGCATCGGCCAGGCAATCGCGATCGGACTGGCCGAGGCAGGCGCCGACGTCGCCTGTTTCGGCCATGCATCGAAGGGTGGGCTGGACGAAACCGCGCACCGGATCACGGCGCTCGGCCGCAAAGCGCTGGTGCTGACCGGTACAGTGACATCGCAGAGCGATCTCGCGACGGCGATCGATCGCGTCGAGAGCGAACTCGGTGCGCTCACCGTCGCCGTCAACAATGCCGGCATTGCCGGCTCCGAGCCCGCCGAGACGATGCCGCTGGAGACGTGGCAGAAGGTTCACGACGTCAATGTCGCCGGCGTGTTCCTGTCCTGTCAGGCCGAAGCGCGCAAGATGCTGGCGCGAGGCAAGGGCTCGATCATCAACATCGCCTCGATGTCGGGCACCATCGTCAACCGCGGCCTGACGCAGGCGCACTACAACTCTTCGAAGGCCGCCGTCATCCACATGTCCAGGAGCTTCGCCATGGAGTGGGCCGATCGCGGCCTGCGCGTCAATGTGGTTAGTCCCGGTTACACGCTGACGCCGATGAACAAGCGGCCAGAGGTGGCGGAAGAGGTGAAGATCTTCAAGCGCGACACGCCGATGGGGCGCATGGCGGCGCCGGAGGAAATGGTCGGGCCGACGGTGTTCCTCGCCAGCCGCGCAGCGAGCTTCGTCACCGGCCTCGACCTGATTGTAGATGGCGGCTACGTCTGCTGGTAAGAGCTCAGCTTCGCCTGCAGTCTGAATTTGTACGTCTCGCGAAGCGTTAGTCGTTGCGCGACAGGAACCTTGGTATATATAATTTCATCCTATGAAACGGCCTTGGCGAGATGGGGCTTACCAGGCGGGTAGCCGAGATCATACGACCTTGATGGCTCGCACCTTGCAGGGCGCCGCAGGACTGGCAATCGATCCGCAGATGACCGCTCCCGCAGCGATCCGTCGGCAGCCATGACGCCGACATTCCAGTCCTGTTCCACCATCACCAGAATTGAGCACCATCTTGCCTGCGCTGGCCAAAGCCGGGGCAATAATTTGGCGCCGACGGCCTTGCGCAAAGACCAGTCTTTCCAACACAATCAAGAAAAAGCCGCAAGAAGGGAACGGACGATAATTTTCACAGCTTGAAGGAGAACAAGCATGTCATTTCGCAGCCAGATCTCGAAACTCTCGATGAGCGCCGTCGCGCTCGCGACATTAAGCCTGCTGACACCTTCCGCCCAAGCCGCCGCACCGGAATCCAACGATCCGATCAAGATCGCGCTGTTCGACTGGACCAGCGTCAACCTCAACGCCAAGATACTCGGCGGCATCCTGGAAAAGCTCGGCTATACCGTCGAATATCCGACCGCCGACTACCTCTCCAGCCTGACCACCGGTCTCACCAATGGCGATCTCGATGTCGGCATGGAATTCTGGGACACGACCGCCGGCGAGGCCATGAAGGCCTCCGATGCGACAGGCCAGACCGAACGGCTGGGCAAGCTCGGCCCCAAGGCCAAGGAAGAATGGTGGTTTCCCGAATACATGAAGGAGAAGTGCCCCGGCCTGCCCAATTGGGAAGCGCTGAAGGATCCGAAATGCGCCGAAGCCTTCTCGACGGCGGAGACCGCACCGAAGGGGCGCTATCTCGGCGGCCCGGTAACATGGGAAGGCTTTGACGACGAGCGCGTCGAAGCGCTGAAACTGCCCTTCACCGTCATCCATGCCGGCACCGACGCGGCGATGTTCGCCGAGTTGGACTCGGCCTATCAGCGCAAAGCGCCGATCATGCTGTGGATCTATTCGCCGCATTGGGCGCCGGCCAAATACAAGGGCGAATGGGTTGAATTCCCCGAATACACGCCCGAGTGCTACAGCGACCCGAAATGGGGCACCAACCCCGACGCCAAATATGATTGCGGCAAGCCGCATGGCGAGATCTGGAAGTACTCCTGGGCCGGCATGAAGGACAAATGGCCGGTCGCCTACAAGGTGGCGAAGGCCTACACGGTCGACACCGACGAGCTCAACAAGATGAGCGGCGAGATCGATCTCGGCGGCAAGACGCCGGAAGACGTCGCCGCCGCCTGGATCGCCGCCCACGAGGCCGACTGGAAAGCCTGGGCGCAGTGATCGTTCCGACTGGAAGATGAGACCCGGCAGTTGATCAGCCGGGCCTCGGTTCTTGTGTTCCAGAAGGACGTTTGAATGACGGACAAGACTGAACAGGGCGCCAAGGGGGCGGGCACGCCAAAAGATGCCCGCCCGATAAAGCTTGCCTGCCGCAATGTCTGGAAGCTGTTCGGATCGAACGCGGCCAATTTCATCCGCGAACGCGACGGCAAGGCCAGCATGGCCGACGTCACCGCCGCAGGGCTGGTCGGCGCGGTGCGCGCCGTCGACCTCGAAATCCTCCAGGGCGAGATTTTCATCATCATGGGCCTGTCGGGCTCCGGCAAGTCGACGCTGGTGCGCTGCATGTCGAGGCTGATCGAGCCGACCCACGGCAAGGTCGAATTCGAGGGCAAGGATCTGCTGAAGATTTCGGATGCAGCGCTGATCGAGTTGCGACGCCATCGCATGGGCATGGTGTTCCAGAATTTTGCGCTGCTGCCGCACCTCAACGTGCTGGAGAACATCGCCTTCCCGCTCAGCATCCAGGGGCAGGACCGGCCGACACGCGAGGCACGGGCGCGCGAGGTCATCGAACTTGTCGGCCTGCGCGGCCGCGAGCATTTCTATCCGCGCGAATTGTCCGGCGGCCAGCAGCAGCGGGTGGGCATCGCCCGAAGCCTCGCGACAAAACCGGAAATCTGGTTCCTCGACGAGCCGTTCTCGGCGCTCGACCCGCTGATCCGCCGCGAAATGCAGGATGAGCTGATGCGGCTGCAAACCATGCTGCACAAGACCATCGTCTTCATCACCCATGATTTCGACGAGGCGATCCGGCTGGCCGACCGCATCGCCATCATGAAGGATGGCGAGGTCATCCAGATCGGCACGCCGGAGGAGTTGGTGGTCAATCCGGCGACCGACTATGTCGCCGAGTTCACCCGCGACGTCGACCGCGCCAAGGTGATTTCGGCACGCAGCCTAATGCGCGCCTGCGACGGCTCGGAGCATGGCGGCACCGTTGCCCCAGATGCCAAGATCGCCAGCTTCTCTGCCGGTATCGTTGCCGCCAACAAGCCGTTCGCGGTGGTCAACGGCACCGGCAAGCCGATCGGCGAGGTGACGCCGCAAGCGGTGATCGATCTGCTGGCCGGCATCGATCGCTCAAGGGTCGGCGCATGACGGTGACAGCAAGCGCCAGCGAGACGCGGTCGCGACCGATTCAGGTCTGGCTGCTGGTCTGGGCGGCAGCGCTTGGCGCCGTGCTTGTCGTGTTCCTGTTGCAGGACCGCCTGCCCTGGGCCGTCAACTATCCGGCAAGTGCCGTCGTGCCGGTCGCCGATTGGGTCAGCGCGCTGATGCGCTGGATCAAGTCGAACCTGTCCTGGTTGACGCGCTCGATCACCGCTGTGCTCGGCGTTCCCCTCGATTTCGCGCTCAATCTGCTGGCTAAGAATTTCAAGATCGGCCACGGCGCTGACGCCTCTGTCCTGCCGCGCCTGTCCTGGGTCGGCGTCTGCGCCGCCGCCTTCCTTGCTGGACATGCCGTTGGCGGCAGAAAGCTCAGCCTGCTGGTCGGCGGCTGCTTCCTCTACATCGCCCTGTTCGGCCAATGGACCAGCGCCATGCTGACGCTGGCGCTGATCTCCATCGCCGTGCCGTTCTGTATCGTCACCGGGCTGTTCGCCGGCATCTGGGCGTGGCGCAAGCCATGGGCCGAAAGGCTTATCGTCTCCCCTGCCCTCGACCTGATGCAGACGATTCCGACCTTCGCCTATCTCATCCCGATGCTGCTGCTGTTCGGCAACAGCCCGGTCTCGGCGATGATCGCGACCGCCATTTTCGCCACGCCGCCGATGGTGCGAGCGACGATGCTCGGCCTGTCGCGGGTGCCGTCGGAGATCGACGATTTCAGCGAAATGGCCGGCTGCACGGCGCGGCAGAAACTGTGGCGAGTGCTGCTGCCGTCGGCGCGGCCGACACTGATGATCGGCGTCAACCAGGTGATCATGCTGGCGCTGAACATGGTGATCATCGCCTCGATGATCGGCGCCGGCGGCCTCGGCTACGACGTGCTCCTGGCGCTTCGCGCACTGAAGGTTGGCGAGGCGATGGAAGCCGGCCTTGCCATCGTGGCACTGGCCATTGCGCTCGACCGGCTGAGCCAGGCCATCGCGCACAAGCAGGCCAAAGGCCATGCCCATCAGGAGATGAGCCCGAGCCTCTGGCAGCGTTACCCCAATCTGACGCTGGCCATCGCCATCCTTGTGGTGACGACACTTCTCGGCCTGTTCGTGCCGGCCTTCGCAGCGGTGCCGAAGGCGATCACCTTCACCACCGCGCCGCTGTGGAAAGCGGCCGTAAACTGGGTGACGATCAATTTCTTCGACACGATCGAAGCGTTCCGCGTGGCGCTGATCCTTAATTTGCTGAACCCGCTGCGTGCCTTTTGCGAAGGGTTTCCCTGGCTGGGCGCGGTGTTCCTGCTCGGCCTTGCCGGCTATCAGTTCTCCGGCCTGCGGCTGGCTGTCCTTGTCGCGGCGCTGACCGCTTTCTGCGCCATCACCGGCCTGTGGGAAAAGACCATGGCGACCGTCTATCTCTGCGGTATCTCGGCCTTCATCGCCTGCCTGGTCGGCATCCCGATCGGCCTGATGGCTTCACGCAGCGACCGTTTCGAGAAGATCGTCACACCGGTCATCGACACGCTGCAGGTGCTGCCGTCCTTCTGCTTCATCATTCCGGTGGTGATGCTGTTTCGGGTCGGCGATGTCACGGCGATGATCGCCACGATCGCCTTCGCCGTGGTGCCGGCCATCCGCTACACCAATCACGGCATCAGGCAGGTGCCGCCGGCGCTGATCGAGGCGGCCCAGGTGTCGGGCTGCACGCCGCGCCAGACCTTCTTTCGCGTGCAACTGCCGCTGGCGCTGCCGGAGATCATGCTTGGCGTCAACCAGACGATCCTGATGGCGCTGGCGATGATCATCATCTGCGCCATGGTCGGCACCCGCGATCTCGGCCAGGAAGTGTTCATCGCGCTGTCCAAGGCCGATTCCGGCCGCGGCATCGTCGCGGGCCTGGCCATCGCCTTCATCGGCATTGTCGCCGACCGGCTGTTCGGCGCCTGGACGGCGAAAGCCAGGGCAAGGCTGGGGTAGCAGGCGCCGCCCTACTCCGCCGCGACGCCCTTCACCTCGAGATAGCTCTCCATCGAATCGTCCAGCGCCTGCAGCCACAGCGTATGATGCAGCGGCGCCATGGTCCCGGACATCAGCGAGCGGTAGGCGTGGTCGCGGAAGCTCATAATGTCTTCGCCCTTGTGGTGTTCCCATTCCATGAAGGTCTGGTTGACCGCTTCGACGTCGAAGCCCGGATAGTCGGTCTGGTCCATCAATTCCTTGGTGTAGTCGCCCTGGAACCAGATCATCTGCTCGGCGTCTTCGAGCGTTTCCTCGCGTGCGCGCCATTTCGCGCCGTGCGCAGCCATCGCCTCGGCCGAGGGCAGCTTGATGCGGCCCATGATGACGTCGCGGGCGAACCAGGCCTGCGCGTCGAACATGTTGAAGGTGTAGAACTGATCCTGCATGCCGATATAGGAAAGCTGCGGGTTCTTCTCCCAGACGACGCCTTCATAGAGGTCGAGCGGCCACATGCGGTTGGCTGTCTTGAGCTTCAGATCGTCGGTGAGGAAGGGGAAGGAGTGCAGGTAGCCGGTGCACAGGATGATGGCGTCGACATCCCTAGTGGTGCCGTCCTTGAAGTGGGCTGTCTTGCCTACGACCTTCTGCAGCAGCGGCACTTCCTGCCAATTCTCCGGCCATTTGAAGCCCATCGGCTTCGAGCGGTAGCTGGAGGTGATGGATTTGGCGCCATATTTGTAGCATTGCGAGCCGATGTCCTCGGCCGAATAGGAGCGGCCGATGATCAATATATCCTTGCCCTTGAACTCCATCGCGTCGCGGAAATCGTGGCTGTGCAGGATGCGGCCGTTGAAGGTCGAAAAGCCCTCGAAATAGGGCACGTTGGGCACCGAGAAATGCCCGGAAGCGACGACGACATTGTCGAACTCTTCCGAATAGGTGACGTCGTTGGTGCGGTCATGCGCGGTGACGGTGAATTTCTTCGTCTCGTCCGAAAACGTCACCATGCGCACCGGGCTGTTGAAGCGCACCCATTTGCGAAGGCCTGATTTTTCGACGCGGCCCTTGATGTAGTCCCACAGCACGGCGCGCGGCGGATAGGAGCCGATCGGCCGGCCGAAGTGCTCCTCGAAAGTATAGTCGGCGAATTCCAGGCACTCCTTCGGTCCGTTCGACCAGAGATAGCGGTACATCGAGCCGTGCACCGGATCGCCATGCTCGTCGAGGCCAGTGCGCCAGGTGTAGTTCCACAGGCCGCCCCAGTCCGACTGCTTTTCGAAGCAGACGATCTCGGGAATGTCGGCGCCCCTGTCGGCCGCCGACTTGAAGGCCCTGAGCTGTGCCAGGCCGGACGGGCCGGCTCCGATGACGGCAACGCGACTTTTCATGGCAGGCCTCCCGATCTGGTTTCGACTTTTGTCTTGACGCAATTCCCAAGGGGAAAGCGCCATGCGCTTTTCCCGGAATTGCTCTTACGAAACAAATTTCACTCACAGGACAGTAATTGGCCCTTTCGTGCTGTCAACAGCCCGATGCTGAAACAAGGTTTCGCCGATGTGGATTTCCCGCGAAAAACCGGACGCGGCCAAACATCATTATCATGCGCATGCGCGTTCACGCGACTTGCCGTCGCAGTTGCGCTCCTGTATCGGCACCTGACATGTTCACCTAGAGTGAAATAAATCCCAGGAGTGCCGGGGGCGACATGGCGAAGAAGGTTTCCGATCCCAAGGCTGGTCTCGCCGGTGCGACGGCCAAGCCGCTGCCAAAGGTTTCAGCCGACGGCAAAACCATCCGCGCGCCACTGACGCAGAACCCGCATGCCATTCGCGACACGCGCGAAAAAGTGCTGGAGGTGGCGATCGGCCGCGAGGTGCGGGCGTTCCGCAAGAAGCTCGGCATCACCGTGGCTGATCTCGCGGTCGCCACCGACATTTCGCTCGGCATGCTGTCGAAGATCGAGAATGGTATCACCTCGCCGTCGCTGACCACCTTGCAGGCACTGTCGCGGGCGCTCGGCGTTCCGGTCACCGCCTTCTTCCGCCGCTTCGAGGAGGAGCGCAGCGCCGTCTTCGTCAAGGCCGGCCAAGGTCTCGATGTCGAACGCCGCGGCACCCGTGCCGGCCACCAGTATAACCTGCTCGGCCATATCGGATCCAACACCAGCGGCGTCGTCGTCGAGCCCTATCTGATCACGCTGACCGAGGATTCCGATGTGTTCCCGACCTTCCAACATGAGGGCATGGAGTTCCTCTACATGCTCGAAGGCGAGGTCGTTTACCGGCACGGCAGCAACCTCTACCCGATGAAGCCCGGCGACAGCCTGTTCTTCGACGCCGACGCGCCGCACGGGCCGGAGCAACTGACGAAACTGCCGATGCGCTATCTGTCGATTATTTGCTATCCGCAGAGCGCGGGTTAAGCGGGACTCGATCTCCCCTTGGTCTCTCGTGAGGAGATCGGCTTCGCGACGGCTCCTCTTTTGCACTGGTGATTGGCGAAAGCTGAAGTGACATTCGATCTCCCCCCTGGAGGGGGAGATGTCCGGCAGGACAGAGGGGGGCGAACCGCGATGACGCACAATCTGGTATCCGCCAACAGCCGCCGCAATGCGCGCACGATGCGCAAGGTGATGACCGATGCCGAACTCAAGCTTTGGAATGAGATCAGGGCACACAGGCTGATGGGACTGGGGTTTCGGCGCCAGATGCCTATCGCCGGCCATATCGTCGATTTTGCATGCCCGGACAAAAAGCTGATCGTCGAGCTTGATGGTTCCCAGCATGGCCGGGCCGAAACGTCGGAATCGGACGCTGCAAGAACCGCCAAATTCGAAGCGCTGGGCTGGACGGTCCTGCGCTTCTGGAACGACGATGTCATTCGCGATATCGACAATGTCTGCCAGCA
>NZ_RZTB01000082.1:0-25677 GCF_003997735.1 Mesorhizobium sp. M7A.F.Ca.MR.148.00.0.0
GGAGCAAGGAGCGTAGCGACGCGGCGCAGACCCCTGGAGCTGCTCCGCAGCCCAAAGGGTACATGCCGCGACCTCAAAGCGCTGCAGCGGTGCAGAATTCTGTTCCGCTGCATTCCTCGATGGCTGTCACGGAATGGATCCCAGGGTCTCCGCGACGGAGCTTCGCTCCTGCTTCGCCCTAGGATGACGAACTTGGGGAGGCTTCGGCCAAAGCGGACGTCGGCTCACGCCTCGAAGTGCAGGATATAGAGCTTCCGCGTCTTCTCGTGGATCGTCCATTCGCCTTTCCACCCTTTCGGCAGCACCAGCATTTCGCCCGGGCCGACGTCCTTGCTGCGGCCATCGGGACCATGCAGCGATACCCGGCCTGACACGATGTGGCAGGTTTCGGAATTGCTCTCGCGCGATGCGGTGAAGCGGCCCGGCGTGCACTCCCAAACGCCGACTTCCAGCGTGCCGTCGGGCGAGGTCCACAGCGTCTTCGAGGCTTCGAACTGATCGCCGCTGATCGAGGTCGGCTTGGGCGAGGGCTCGCCGAGATCGATCGAGGCGAGATGGGAGAAGGTCTGGAAATCGGTCATGGCAGTCTCTTAATGTCCTGTGATGCGGTCGGCAATTGCGGCGAGTTTCGACGTGTGCTGGAGGCCGGCCTCCTCGCGTTCGTCGGCGACGCGGTAGAGCTGGTACATCGAGTGGACACCGAGCCAGCGCATCGGCTCGGGCTCCCATTTGCTGACCTGGCGGTTGACCCAGGGCAGTCGGGTCAGTTCGGTGTCGCGCCGCAGGATGAGGTCGCGCAGCGTGCGGCCCGACAGGTTGGAACTGGATACGCCGAGCCCGACATAGCCGCCGGCCCAGCCGATGCCGGTCTCAGGGTCGAGACCGGCCGTCGTGCACCAGTCGCGGGGCACGCCCAGCACGCCGCACCAGGCGTGGTCGATGCGAAGCTTGGCTGTCTGTGGCAGAAGGCGGATGAGGATCGCGTGCAGGCTTTCGATCGTCGCCTGCTGCGTCTGGCCGCGCACGTCGGTCTGCGAGCCGTAGCGGTAGGGCACGCCGCGTCCGCCCATGGTGATGCGGCCTTCCCTGGTGCGCTGTGCATAGCAATAGGCGTGCGCGGCGTCGCCGAGAAGCTCATGGCCCTCCCAGCCAATCTCGTCCCATAGCGATTGCGGCAGCGGCTCGGTGATGATCTGCGCGCTGTTGAGCGGCAGCCAGAGCCGCTCATTGCCTGGTATGCCGGCCGTGAACCCTTCCGTGGCACGGATGATGATTGGCGCGCGCACGGTGCCGCGGCTCGTCGTGACCTTGCCCTTCTCGATGCCGGTCACGGTGGTCTGCTCGTAGATCGGCACGCCAATGCGTTCGACGGCTTCGGACAGGCCGCGCACCAGCTTGGCCGGCTGCACGCGCGCGGTGCCGTGGTGGATATAGCCGCCAAGCACATTTCTGATGTTGATGCGGGCTCTGGCCTCTTCCTGACCGATCAGGCTGACACGCTCGCTCGGCACGCTCCAGCCGATCGCATCGGCATAGGCGGCCTTGATCCGTTCGAGCTGCGGCGGGTTGGTGGCGACCGTCAGATTGTCGACCCGGCGGATGTCGGCATCGATGCCTTCGGTCTCGGTCACCGCGATCACTTCGTCGACCGTGCCATGCATGGCGGTTTCCATGTCGATGACGGCGCCGCGCGTCGAGGTCTGCAGATATTTTTCGCGCGACCAGCTGAAGCCGCCGGACAGCCAGCCGCCATTTCGGCCCGACGCGCCGAAGCCGGCGAACTCCCTCTCGACGATGGCGATGCGGATCGAAGGATCGGCCTTCTTCAGATAATAAGCCGTCCACAAGCCGGTGTAGCCGGCGCCGACGATGCAGACATCGGCTTCGAGATCACCTGGAAGCGGCGCGCGGTAGGCCGGCAGACCGATGTCGGCATACCAGAACGAGACGTTGCCGTTGACTTTGGCGTCCATGTCTAAAAATCCTGCGGGGAAAAGCGGTCAGGTCATCGTCATGTCGGCGCGGTCGTCGTCGGCAAGAAGTTTTGCATCGACGACGGACCAGCGCAGATCGACCGTGTCACCAATCGAGAACGGTGTGGCTTCCAGCGACGAGCGCACGATGGCGACCGAGCCGTCGCGAAGCGTCACCTGGTATTTCGAACCCGACCCCAGATAGATCGCTTCGCTGACCTCACCAGTGAGGCTGTTCTGCCCGGCGGCGGGAGGCGTGTTGGTGCCGGCAAGCGACAGCTTCTCCGGCCGCAGCAGGACCACCGGTTTGCGGCCGCCGGCGAGCTTGCCGTAGGCCACGATCTTCTGGCCGGCGATCGTCAGGCTGGTCTGGTCTCCGGACGCCTGGGCCTCGCCGCGCAAACTGGTCGATTCGCCGATGAACTTCGCCACGAACAAGGTCGTCGGCTCGTCGTAGAGCTGGCGGCCGGTTCCGACCTGTTCGATGCGGCCCTGATTGAACACAGCGATGCGGTCGGAGAGCACCAGCGCTTCTTCCTGGTCGTGCGTCACATAGACGAAGGTGGTGCCGAGTTCGCGGTGGATCCGCTTGATCTCCAGCTGCAGCCATTCGCGCAGTTTCTTGTCGAGCGCGCCGAGCGGTTCGTCCATCAACAGCAGCGGCGGATCGAAGACGATGGCACGCGCCAGCGCCACGCGCTGCTGCTGGCCGCCGGAAAGTTCGGAGGGATAGCGATGCGCGAAATCGGCCATCTTGACCATGTCCAGTGCTCGTACGACGAGACGGTCGCGCGCCTGCTTGTCCATGCCGCGCAAGGTGAGGGGATAGGCGACGTTCTTGCCGACCGTCATGTGCGGAAACAGCGCGTAGTGCTGGAAGACGACGCCGATGTTGCGCTTGTGCGCCGGCAGGGCGACGATGCTCTTGCCGCCGACGGCAAGATCGCCTGCGGTGAGGTCGGTGAAGCCCGCAACGACGTTGAGCGTGGTCGTCTTGCCGGAGCCGCTGGGCCCCAGCAGCGTCATGAACTCGCCCGGCTCGATATGCAGGCTGACATCATCGAGCGCGGTGAAATTGCCGTAACGCTTGGTTGCGCCCTTGATGTCGATGGCCGCGCCACGTTCCCTCGCAGTCATCTCAACTCCTCGTCGATTTCGAGCTGATGATCAGCCCGGCGCTGATGATCAGCGTCGTGGCAATGAAGATGATGGTTCCGACGGCCGTCACCGTCGGGTCGGCGTCGCGGGTGATGCTGGTGAAGATCTGCACCGGCAAGGTCTTGAGGTAGGGACTGGTGATGAACAGCGCGACGATGATTTCATCGAAGGAGGTGACGAAGGCAAACAAAAGCCCGGACAGGATACCGGGCGCGATCAGCGGCAAGGTCACGGTGCGGAATGTGGTGAAGCGGTTGGCGCCGAGGCTGGCCGCCGCCGTTTCCAGCCGCACGTCGAAGACTTCGAGGCTTGCCGATACGGCGATGATGACGAAGGGGATCGCCAGCATCGTGTGCGCGATGACGAAGCCGGTGGTGGTGCCGACAAGCTGGTAGTCGAGGAAAACGGCATAGATGCCGATCGCCAGCACCACGCCGGGCACGATCATCGGCGTGATCAGGATAGCGCGCAGCAGGCCGGCGCCGGAATGTTTCATGCGGCTGAGGCCAAGCGACGCCAGCGTGCCGATCAGCGTGGCGGCAACGGCGACGAGGCCCGCGACCCTCAGCGAATTGAAGAAGCTCGACAGCCAATCGGGATTGGTGAAGAAATTCGCGTACCACTGCCAGGAGAAACCGGAGGGTGGGAAGGCAAGCGACTTCTTCTCGTTGAACGACATCGGGATGATGACCAGCGTCGGCATCACCAGCCAGACGGCGACCAGCAGGCAGAACAGGCCGAGCAGAATGCGGAACGGTGCCAGCCTCATGATCTGGACGCCTGCTTGTGGCGCTGGCGCATCAGCGGGGCGGCGAGCGCCAGAAGCACGAAGGTCGCGACCAGCAGGACGACCCCCATGGCGCCGCCGCGTCCCCAGTTGAGCAGGCTGAGCACCTGGCTCTGCACCAGCGTCGACAGCATGGTGCTGCGCGGGCCGCCGAGCAGGGCAGGGGTGATGTAGAAGCCGAGCGACAGGATGAAGACGATGATGGCGCCGGCGAAGACGCCTGGCAGCGACAGCGGCAGATAGATCTGCAGGAAGGCACGTGCGGGCCGCGCGCCGAGGCTGCGCGCCGCCTGCACGAGGCGCAAATCGATGCCGCGCATGACAGAATAGAGCGGCAGGATCATGAACGGCAGCAACACCTGCGCCATGCCGATGACGACTCCGGTCTGCGTGCGGATCAGCTTTACGCCGTCAAAGCCGAGCAGCCTGATGACCGAATTGACGATGCCGGAATCCTGCAAAAGGATGACCCAGGCCAGGGTACGCACCACGCCGCTGACCCAGAACGGCACCAGCACGCACAGGATGAGGACCAGCCGCAGGCGCGGCCCGACCGCCGTCATGAGATAGGCATAGGGATAGGCGGCGATGACGCAGACGATGGTGACCCAGGCGGCGATGGAAAAGGTGCGCCACAGGACGGTGACGTTCACCGGCGTGGAGAAGAACCAGACGTAGTTCTGCAGGCCCCAGGCCGGGTCCGAAAAGCTGCGCAGCGTGACGGTCAGCAAGGGATAGCCCATCGCCGCGATAAGCAGGAGCAGGGCCGGCATCGCCAGCAGCGACGGATAGGCGGCAAGGCGCAGGCGCCGCTGCGGTCCCTGCACGGCGCCTGACGGCCGGGGATGATCACCCCCGGCCGTCGGCGTATGCGATGTCTGGCTCACGCCGTCACCTCAGTGATAGCCGGCTCAGTTGCCGGCCATCAGCGCCGTCCACTTGTCGGACGCAGCGGCGAAGTTGGCGACCCAGAACTTGATGTTCTGCTGATAGCCGAGCTTGGCGTGGTCCGGCGTGTTGGTCAGGAAGGCGGCGACGGACGCGTCGACCTTTGGCTGTGCCTCGTTGTTGATCGGCGAGTAGGAGGTCTGCTCGGTCAGGATCTCCTGCGACTTCTTGCCGAGATAGGCGTTGATCAGCGCGTAGGAGGCATCGGGGTCCTTGGCGCCGACCGGGATGGTCAGCTGATCCATGACGACCAGCCAGTCCTTCCACACCGGCGTATAGGCAGCGCCATTCTTGACCGCCGTCATGGCGCGGCCGGTCCACATGATGATCATGTCGGCCTCGCCGGATTCGGCAAGCTGCTGGGATTCTGCGCCGGTTTTCCAGAAGATGGTGTCGGGGCCGATCGCCTTGATCTTGGCGATGCCCTTGTCGATATCGGCAGGCGTCATGGCGTCGACCTTGCCGCCGTCGGCCAGGATGGCCTGTTCGATCAGGCCGCCGAGCGGGCTGCCGCTGCCGTCGATGGCGCGGGTGCCGGGGAATTTCGCGGTGTCGAAGAAATCCTTCCAGTCCTTTGGCGGATTGTCCTTGTACGTGTCGTTCTTGTACATCAGGACCATGCCGTAATTCATCGCCGGCACGCTGCACTCGCCGACCTGTCCGGGCGGGATGTGCGAGATGTCGAGCTTGGTCAGATCGAGTTTCTGGAACAGTTTTCCGCAATGCACGAAGGGCGGAAAATCATCCGTGTCGACGACATCCCAGGTCACATTGCCTGATTCGACCTGCGCCTGAAGCTTGGCGATTTCGGTCGGTCCGTCGTTCAAAAGCTTGACGCCGCTCTTGTCGACGAATTCCTTAAGCGCGGCAACCTGGCCGTCCTGGTAGATGCCGCCATAGGAGACGAAGGTCAGCGTCTTGCCCTTCAGCGACCCGTCCACCACGGTCCCGGCCGGCGGCGCGTTCTGCGCGTGAGCGGCGGCCGCAAGCAAGGCCAGTGCGGCGGCGCCGAAAAACCCGGCCAATCTTGATCTGCTTCCCATTTTCTAACCCTCCGATGGCTCGCTGTTTGATTTTGGCAGACCGGGCGCGAGCGTTTTCCGGGCTACATATTGGTCGAGGTCGACGGCGCCGCTTGTCGGCGGCGCAATGATCCACAGCACTTCGGCCACCGCATCGCCGACATTGATCGTCCGGTGCGGCGTCGAGGTCGAATATTCGATGCTGTCTCCCTCTTCGAGGGTGAAGCTCTCGTCGCCGAGCGTCAGTTGCACGCGTCCGCGCAGCACGAGGAACATCTCGTTCGCGTTGCCATGCGTGTAGGGCACGTCGCCGGTGGAGCCGCCGACGGCGAACTCGCCGCAATAGACTTCCATCTCGCGGATCGGCCGGCGCGACAGCAGCGTCTTGCGGTAGCCTTCGCTGGTCGGCAGCGCCGGCCGTTCGGCCCGTGTCAGCACCGCGTGCGGCGACACCTCGCGTTCGTCGAAAAGATCGGCGAGGCTGATGCCGAGCGCGTTGGCGATCAGCATCAGCGTGCTGGTGTTGGCACCCGAAAGGCCGCGCTCGAGCTGGCTCAGGAAGCTGGCGGTGGTGCCGATCATGTCGCCGAGCTGGCGCAGCGTCAGGCGCCGCGTGGTGCGATAGGCCTTGATGCGATCGCCCAATACCGTCGAGCGGCGCGCTTCGGCGCTGGTTGCGGCATTGTCGTTGAGTGCGTGATCCGCAGCGATTTTCATGGCGATCTCAGGGTTCACTTAACATGCTATTAAGTGAGGCGTCCTGGCAAGCGGAATCGCCTTGTCATTTGAAAATCATCGATGGACCTGCAGAGAGCCCGTAATCGGCCGACCGGCAACGCCGGTTCGGCTCGATCACTGGATCATGAAGCGCGAACTGAATGGCAGGCTTGCCGCGCCGACGGCCTTGGGGCTGATGCTGACCCGCGCGGGCAGCGCTTCGATGCCGGGGAATTCCCGGCCGATGTCGGCGCACAAGGCCTTGGCGATCTTCTGCGGCGCGTAGCTGGACAGGACGACCGTCCTGAATTCGACAAACTGGGTCAGTGCGGAAATAGAGGCTTTCAGGCGGTTGGAGCATTCCCCTAGCCATTCGCTGTAGGCCTCGCCAAGGTCAGGCCACTCGGGGCTGCTGCTCCAGATGATTTCGGACGGGCGCCGGCGCTTGGTCAGTTCGCTCTCCAGGCGCACAAGGCCATGATCGAAGCTGGCGCTGGAGTTTCCCTTGTAGATCTGGTGGTTGAGGATGAGCCTGCTCTGCAGCCGTGCTCCCAGATAGAAGAACAAATAGTCGTTGAGCGGCTTGGCGACGCCGAACATGCTCTCGCCGCCGGCCGCCGCGGTGATGTCGTTCTGCACGAAAACCGGCAGCTTGATCTGTTCCTCGATCTCCCCCTGCAAGGCTTTCAGCGAGGTGCTCGATCCGTTGCGGGTTGCAGCCATCGTGTCGACATCGTCGGGAACGGCCAGGCCGATGCCGGCAACCCGGCTGCGCGCCTCGACCGGCAGGCTGGTCATGGCTTGCCTGATCGCGCCGAACAGATCGCTGCTTTGCGGAAAGGGATTGGCTTCATCCGCCGGCAATTGCGTGTGGAAGCGCACGGTGCCGATGAAATCGATGAGTGCGATGTCGATCCTGCGGCGGCTGAAGCCGACGCCAACCGCATAGGCGCCCTCCGGATTGAGTGAAAGCGGGATGGTGGGCGGCCCGACGCGGCCGCGCTGCGCTTCGCCCTGCGAGACCAGGCCTTCCTGCTCGAGCGAACGGACGATGACCGAGGCCGTCTGCGCCGACAGGCCGGTCTTTTCGCCGATTTCCATCCGCGAAATGCCCTCGTTCTGAAGCAGCAGCGACAGCACCAGCCGCTCATTGTAGCTGCGGACGCTCAACGCATTCAGCCCGCTCGCACGATCGGCGATGCGCAAGGGATTAGGTGGTGCGAACCTCATGTCAGGCAAGGGTCGCCCCGTCGGTTGGAGCTCGTTGCCCGGTGGCTGTAGTGTTGCTCATGTCGAGCGGCTCCAGCCGATGGCATCGACCGCGCGGGCAAGTGCGGTGCCCAGCAATCTGTGCGCCTCGGCATCGATGTGAAAGCCGTCCGCTTCGCTGCACGAGACCACCGAGCCGGCATCGAAAAAGTGGAGTTCGAGCGAGTCCGCCAGAACCTCGAACTCGAGCGCGAGCAGGCGCGATTTCTCCGGCGCACCGGCGAAGATGGACTTCCATTCCTTGACGTCGTCCTGCATCGGCGGCGGCGCCACGATCATGATCTCGGGCGTCGAGCCGCCTGGCCCAGGCGCCAGCTCCTTGATGTCGTAGACGAGGCAGCCGATCCCCATCGCCACTTCCGACGGCGGCTTGTTGAAGCGGATCTTCAAATCGTTAGTGCCGAGCATGATGATGACGAGGTCGAGCGTCGCATGGCTCTGCAGGCAGGGGCGAAGATAGGTTCTGCCGTTTTTGTGGGCGCCCTCGATCGGGTCGTCGTGGACGGTGGTGCGGCCGCTCAATCCTTCCTCGATGACATACCAGTCGGGGCCTAGCTGAGAACGCAATATCCCCGGCCAGCGTTCACCCGGCCCATAGCGCTCGAGCGGCCCCCTGCCGGGGATCTGGCCGTGCGTGTTGGAGTCGCCGTAGCACAAGACTGATCGCATGTTTTTCCCGCCGGGACTGACAGCGCGCCGAAGCCGGCGAGCGCCAATCATGATGGATAGAGGAGCGATGAAAGGCAAGCAAGGGAATAGTCATTCAACATGACTAACTATTGACAGGGCGAATCCGCTGTGCTTCTAAAGTGCCCGGAGGAGTTCTCGACCGTCATCATCGTCCAGCAGGAATTGGGCTTCGGCACGCATGTGTTCGGGGGCGGGAGAATTGCGTGCATCGGTCGGTTTGCGACAACGAGCATGCATTGGGAGAGCGTCTCATGGCCGTACGCATTCGTACGGCCAGCCATACGAATTCGTAGGCCGGGGCAACCACAAGGAGGAGAGTTTAATGTTAGGATTGCTGAAAACCGTCGGCCTGGGGATGCTCGTTGCGTCCACGCTTGCCGTGACGTCGCTGGCGCATGCGGAAGACATCAAGCTGATGGACGGCGTGGCGCCGCGCCCCGACGACACGCGCATGACCGCGGCCGGTGCGTTCAAGAAGGACCCGCCCTGGGTCATCGGCATGAGCGACTTCGGCGTCAACGCCAACACCTGGACAGTACAGGTGGCGCATGAGGCGGAGAACGCCGCGGCCAAGGACAAGCGCATCTCGAAATTCATCCTGCTCGATGCCGGCTTCGACCAGAAAAAGCAGGTGGCCGACATCGAGGACCTGATCGCGCAGCATGTCGACGCGATCATCGTTCAGCCGGTGACCAGCACATCGGCCAATGCCAGCATCGCCAAGGCGGTCGCCGCCGGCATCCCGGTCATCCTTCACACCGGCCGCATCGATTCCGACGCCTACACCACCGAAATCCAGGGCGGCGCCGAGCATTTCGGCAAGGTGATGGGCGACTGGCTGGTCAAGACCGTCGGCGACAACGGCAAGATCTGGGTCCTGCGTGGCCTGGCCGGCCATCCGGAAGACACCAACCGCTACAACGGCTTACTGGAATCACTTAAAGGCACGCATGTGCAGATCATCGCCGAGGAGCATGGTGACTGGCAGTACGACAAGGCCAAGAAGCTGTGCGAGACGCTTTATCTGAACAACCCACAGGTTGACGGCATCTGGTCGTCCGGCGCTGACATGACGCGCGCCTGCGTCGATGTCTTCAAGCAGTTCGGCACGCCCGTTCCGCCGATTTCGGGCGAGGGCAACAATGGCTATTTCGGCCAGTGGATCACGGACGGGTTCAAGTCGATCTCGCCGGAATACAGCCCCGCCCAAGGTGCGGCCGGCGTGCGCGCCGCCGTTGCCCTTCTGGAAGGCAAGCAGCTCTACAAGCGCTATGTCTATAATCCCGACGGATGGGACCAGGACAAGGCCAAAAAATACTATCGCGACGACCTCACCGCCAATGTCTGGTGGCCGAGCGAACTGCCAGAAGACAAGCTCAAGGAATATTACGGCAAGAAGTGACGGCGCCGTGGCTGGCGGGGAGTGGACAAGCATTCCCCGCAGGCCATTCCATCTGTCGAATCCGGTTCGTTCGAGGGTTTCGTGACCAATCTTATCGAGATGTCCCACATTTCGAAGGCGTTCGGAGGGAGCAGGGCGCTCCATTCCGTTTCCCTCGATCTCAAGGCGGGCAGCGTCCACGCCCTGATGGGCGAGAACGGCGCCGGCAAATCGACGTTGATGAAGATCCTGGCGGGCGTGCATCAGCCCGATTCCGGTGAGATCTTCATGAACGGGGAGAAGCTCGATCTGAAATCGCCGCGAGCCGCACTCGATGCCGGCATTTCGACCGTTTTCCAGGAGCACTCGCTGCTGCCCAATCTGTCGATCGCCGAAAACATGTTTCTGGGCCGGGAGCCGACGACCCGGTTCGGCTCGATCGATTATCGGGTGATGAGCAGCCAGACCGCCAAGGCGCTTGGCGAACTCGGCCTCACGCTCGACCCGTCGCAACTCGTTTCAAACCTGACCATAGCCGAGCGGCAATTCGTCGAGATCGCGCATTGCATCCAGGCCGACGCCGGCGTGCTCATCCTCGATGAACCGACGGCGGCGCTCAACGCGGCCGATGTCGATGTGCTCAACCGCAACATCCGCCGGCTGCGCGATAAGGGGAAGGCTGTCGTCTACATCTCGCATCGCATGGAGGAGATCTTCGAGCTGTGCGACACGGTGACGGTGCTGAAGGACGGCGCACTGGTCGGCACCAGAATGGTGTCCGAGATCACCACCGACGACCTCATCACCATGATGGTCGGACGCGAACTCCAGGACCTTTTTCCCGATCGTACTGATAACAAAGGCGACGAGATCCTGCGCGTCGAGAACTTGCGGATCACCGAGACATCGCGGCCGCTGTCACTGACTTTGCACAAGGGCGAGATCGTCGCCCTGGCCGGACTGGAGGGGCAGGGCCAGCAGCGCTTCCTGAGATCGCTGATCGGCCGCTATCATCCCTCCGCCGGGACGATTTCCGTCAACGGCAAAGCGCTGAAAATGCCGCTCCCGGCATCATCAGGCGTTCGCCATTTGCAGCAGCTGAGGGTCGGCTTCGTTCCAGAGGACCGCAAGGAAGAGGGGCTCTTCCTTGCTTTGCCGATCGCCCACAACATCGCCATCGGATTGCATTCGAGGCGATCCGAACTCGCGCCGGCGCGGCCGTATCGAAACGTGATCGCCCGCATGATGGAGGTCATGAACATAAAGGCGGCAGGGCCGTCCGCGCCGGTCGGCTCCCTGTCCGGCGGCAACCAGCAAAAGGTTCTGCTCGGCCGCTACCTGGCCGCCGATCTCGATCTTCTGCTGGTCGAGGAGCCGACCCGCGGCGTCGACATCGGCGCCAAGTCCGAGATCTACCACCTGCTGCGCGACTTTACCGCCAAGGGCGGCGCCGTGCTGGTGCTGTCGCGCGAGACGATCGAATTGATCGGGCTCTGCGACCGCATCTACGTCGTCCATGACGACACCATCGTTGCCGAAATGCCGGCAGCGCAGGCGACAGAACACAAGATCCTCGACGCGGCCCTGACGGGCGGCTCCGCGCGCCAGCATTAGGGGCCTCCATGCATCGTTCGCTTTTCAACATCCTGAGTGGCCGGAACACGCGGCAAGGCCTGTGGGGCCTGCCACTGCTGGTCGCCTTGCTCATTTCGCTGTGGCTGACCGTCGAGACGACGCAGTTCGCCACGGCCGAGAACCTCTTCAACCTGGTGGCCCAGGCGATGCCGCTGATCATCGCGGCGATAGGACAGCTCGTCGTCGTGCTCATCGGCGGGCTCGACCTGTCGGTCGGCTCGGTCATCAGCTTCACCACCGCGGTGCTGGCGCTCGACCAGCCGGCGATCGTGCTGATCCCGGCGGTCTTCGTGCTGGCGGCACTCATCGGGCTGATCAACGGCATGGCGATCACCCGCTTCAACGTCCATCCGATCATCGCGACGCTGTCGACGCAGTACATCGTGCTCGGCATCACGCGCATCCTGCGGCCCGTCTCCGGCGGCACCGTGCCGGAGATCGTCATCGATGCCGTCTCGGGCAGTTTCCTCGGCATTCCCTATCCGGTTTTCTGGGGCATCATCGTGATCCTGGCAGCGTGGAAACTGCTCTACGGATCCCGGTACGGGCTGCATCTGTTTGCGATCGGCGGCGGCATCGCGTCCGGCGCCGAAAGCGCTGCCCGCAATTTCGGCGTCTCCGACCGCCGCAACATTATCCTCGCCTATGTGGTCTGCTCCTGTTTCGCGGCCGCTGCCGGTGTCTTCCTGGCCGGGCGCATCGTGTCGGGCGATCCGAATGTCGGTCTGCTTTTCGAACTCGATACCGTCACCGCCGTGGCGCTCGGAGGCACCCAGCTCTCCGGCGGCATCGGCAGCCTGCACGGCACAGTGATCGGCGCGCTGGTCATGGCGCTGCTGGCTAACGGCATGAACCTCGCCAACGTCTCGCCCTTTGTTCAGACAGCGATCAAGGGCGGCATCCTGCTGGCGGTGGTCGGGTTGCAATCCCGCAAGAAAATGGGGCTCTGAGCGATGGCCGCCGTTCTCGCAAATCCGATCGCCCGGCGTCTGCTGCGCATCCCGCCGTCCTATTTTGTCTTCATCGTGCTGCTGGCGACGCTGTGGATCGCGCGGCCGAACATGCTCAACCTCAACATCATGGGCATCTTCGTCAGGCAGATCGTGCCGCTCGGCATCCTGGTGCTGGGGCAGCTCGTCGTCATGCGGGTGAAGTCGATCGACCTCTCTGGCGGCGGCATCATCCTGCTCATCAACTATTTCATCTCGTCGGGCACTTTCCCCGGCGCGTCGATGCCTTTCTTCGTCGTGCTGGCGCTCGCCACCGGCCTCGTCATCGGCCTGTTCAACGGCTTCATGATCGGCAACCGGCGGGTGTCGGCGGTCATCGTCACGCTGGCGGTCAGCATCATCCTGGTCGGGCTGGTGCAGTTCCTGTCGAGCGGCAATCCGCCCGGCGATGTGCCGAAGCTGTTCAACGACCTATACAACACGAAATTCCTGTCGGTTCCGACGCCGGTGCTGTTCTGGGTCCTGCTGACCGCTTCGGTGTGGCTGCTTCTGTCGCGGACCATCTTTGGCCGCTACGTCGCTTCGGTCGGGGAGAATGCCGAAGCCGCGCATTTTTCCGGCGTGCCGGTCCAGCGCACGGTCATCCTGGCGCATACGCTCGCCGGCCTGATCGCGGCGATCGCCGCCCTGGTGCAGACCGGTTCCATCGCCGTCGGCAGCGTCCGTATCGGCCTCGACCTGCCGATCCTGGCGGTCGCGGCAACGATCCTCGGCGGCGTCGTCTTCGGTCGTGGCGACGGCGGCGTCTGGGGGCCTTTCTTCGGGGCGCTGTGTTTTGCGCTGCTGTTCGTGGTGATGACGGTGCTCGGCATCGACGAGCCCGGCAAGCTCATCGCGCAGGGCGTCATCATCCTCGGCGCGGCGATCTTCTACGGAGTGCGCGTGCGAAACCCCTGATTTGAAACGGCGAAGAGCAAGTGCGCCGGCGTTCAGACAATTGCAAACAGATGGAGAAACATGGATGTCACCGCCAAAAAACATCATGTGCTACGGCGACTCGCTGACCTGGGGCTGGGTTCCGGTCAAGGAAGGGTCGCCGACCTACCGCTACCCTTATGATCAGCGCTGGACCGGTGTGATGGCGGCGGCGCTGGGGGCGGGCTACCACATCATCGAAGAAGGCCTGAGCGCGCGCACGACCTGTCTCGACGACCCCAACGATCCGCGCCTGAACGGGGCGAACTATCTGCCCTCGGCCATCGCCAGCCATCTGCCGCTCGACCTGGTCATCGTCATGCTCGGCACCAACGACACCAAGTCTTATTTCCGCCGGACGCCTTATGAGATCGCCAATGGAATGGCGAAACTGGTCGGGCAGATCCTGACCAGTGCCGGCGGCATCGGCACCCCTTATCCGGCTCCCAAGGCGCTGGTCATTGCGCCGCCGCCGCTGACCCCGATGCCCGATCCGTGGTTCGAGGGCATGTTTGGTGGCGGGCACGAAAAATCCAGGGATCTGGCCAGGCAGTACAAGGCGATGGCGGATTTCATGAAGATCGATTTCCTCAATGCCGGCGATTACCTCACCACGGATGGTGTTGACGGCATCCATTTTACTGCCGGAAACAACGCCGATCTGGGACGCGCCGTCGCCGACAAGGTCAAGTCGATCCTTGAGCCGGGCAAGGTCAGCACTGCCGCCTGAAGCCGCCACGCCCGTCGGCTCGCGGCACACAGGCCTACGGCGCGGGTGAATCGCTCGTTCCTCCGGCGATGCACATCGATACGGGGCCGTTTGGCCCCGTATCGATGTGGCGCTCGACGCCTGCAGACCTGCGTTGATCTAGGGCCTTGTGCCCCGAGGAACATGATCGGCAGACGATTTGGTTTGGCGGTCGAAAACGACCGCCAGGCCGTTCTTCACGGCAAGCGAGGCGACCATGTCGTCGAGTTCGCGATCGGGAATGGCGGGTTTGAGGACCTGCCGGATGGCCCGATAGGCCTGCTCGGTCGACACATAGTCGTAGCGCTTTTTGCGCGCTTCCACATATTGCTCGATGAGAATGCCCAATCGGCGGGCGGCGATGTCATCTGGTTGCTGCAAGGGAGCCTCCTCAGCGTCGATCGTTTGCAGACCCCCGAGATGTAAAAACCCACGCCGCGAAAGTTAAGGCCTGCTGTCGGCTTGAAGCCCAAAAAATCTATTGCCTTCGTTCAACGAACTGCGCCGCAGAGTGACATCGTGTCCGAACTGGCACATCGCAGCCGCAAGGCGCGGGTCAACTTGCCCGTCCGAATCCCGACCAAAGCGTGTATTCACAACAGCTCCGACAGAACGGCCATGAAATGGTCGTTCTCCGCTGTCGAGCCGATGCTGACGCGCACATAGGTGTCAAAACCCTGCTGCTTCCACGGCTTGACGATGACACCTTGACGCAGCAGGCCTTCGACGAAGGCGGAAGCATCTTGCCGGCAGTTGAAGAACAGGAAGTTGCCCCTGGAGGCACCGACGTCGAGGCCCTTGCTCGCCAGGAAAGTCTCGACGCGTTTTCTCTCTGCACTGGCCAGCGCGACGACCCTGGCAAGGTGTTCGTCGTCGGCCAGTGCCGCGAGTGCGGCGGCCTGGGCCATCGCGTTGGCGTTGAAAGGCGTGCGGACGCGATCGAGCAGCGCGCGCAGCTCCGGGTCACCGACGATGCCGAAGCCGATCCGCAATCCGGCCAGGCCGAACGCCTTGGAAAAGGTCCGTAGCACGATCCAGGGCTGCTCCAGCTTTTCGAGATAGGGCAGGGACGATGCATAATCGTCGCCCTTGGCATATTCGGCATAGGCTTCGTCGATGACGATCAGCGTCTCGTCGCCGACCGCATCCAGAACCCTCGACAGATCGCCGCCGGAGAGCCAGCTGCCGACCGGGTTCATCGGGTTCGAAAACAGCAGCATGCGCGGCCGTTGGCGCACCGCCTCGACCAGCGCATCGACATTGATGGTGAGATCGTCGTTGACGACAACGCGTTTGACGGTCGCCCCCATCAGCGTTGCGTAGTCCTCATGCAGCGGGAACGACGGATAGAGCGTGACGACCGCGTCGCCCGGCCGCAACACGGCACGGCTGATGACGGAGAGAAGGTCTTCGGAACCGTTGCCGAGGATGATCTGGCCCTCGGCGACGGCATATTTGTCGCCGATCGCCTGGCGCAGCTTGCGCCCGGCGGGGTCCGGATAGAGGCGGAACATCTCGGGGCCGGCATGCATCGTCGTGGCTAGCGTCGGGCTGGGGCCGAGCGGGTTTTCGTTGGAGCCCAGTTTGGCGATCCTGGCCGGTGCGTATCGCTCCTTGACCTCGTCAATGGTGAGCCCGGAATTGTAGGGCGACAAACGGTTGACTTCGGTGCGGACCATATCCGAGGCTTTCGACACGGGTGGGCTCCTTTGCAGCGGATTTCGTCATCAGTACCGCAGCTGAAATGCTTTGTATATGCTTGTATATGTAACCTGCGATCTGATAGCATTGATACCGGCGCCGAGGCCAACACCGATCAGGAGGATCACATGCGCAACGCTTCTCTCTTCGATCTGTCCGGCAGGAAGGCGCTTGTCACCGGTGCAAGCCGGGGCATCGGGCGCAGCATCGCCGAGGCGCTGAGTGCTGCCGGCGCCGACGTCGCGGTCACGGCGCGCAGCCTGGCCTCGCTGGAGGCCACCACGGCAGCCATCCGCGCCGCCGGCGGAGTGGCGCACGCCATCGCTCTCGACGTCACCGATGTCGGCCGCTGCCGGGCAGCCACCAACGAGGCTGCCGGCCTGCTTGGCGGTCTCGACATTCTCGTAAACAATGCCGGGATGGAGGAGGTGCGGCCCTCGCTCGATGTCGACGAGGCGCTGTGGGACAGGATCGTCGACACGAATCTCAAGGGAGCGTTCTTCTGCGCCCAGGCCGCCGCGCGGCAGATGCGCGATGCCGGCCGTCCTGGTGCCATCATCAATCTGTGCTCGCTGACATCCGAAGTCGGAATTCCCACCGCGGTGCCGTATGGCTCGTCGAAGTCGGGCCTGCTCGGCATGACGCGGGCGCTTGCGGCGGAGTGGGCGGAGCTTGGCATAAGGGTCAATGCGATCGCGCCGGGCTATTTCAGGACGGCGATGACCGACGTTTTCTACAGCAACGAGGCATGGCAGCACTCCATGCTGGCCAAGATCCCGCAGCGTCGTTTCGGCGACCTCCACGACCTGCATGGCATCGCCGTGTTCCTCGCTTCGGATGCGGCTGCCTACATAACCGGCCAGTCCATTCCGGTCGATGGCGGCTTTCTCGCCTCGATCTGACGAGGCAGGTTTGTCTCCGTGGTTTCGACGGGAAGGATGATGAAAAATTGCTGGCGACTATCATACATACATGTATATACTTTTGCCCGGTGAAGCCTCTCGACGGCTTTGATCCTTGCCCCGGTCGGCCTGTCGACCCGCAGAACTATGGCCATCCACGGGCCAACCGTCATTGCGTTCCAAGAGTTCCAGGAGACGAGCAATCATGTCCGACATCAGCTTCCACGATTTGTCATCCATCGATGCCGACCAGCGCGCCAGTCTGCTGAAGCGTGCCGAGGCCGATCTGACGGTCTTCGTCGAGAAGGTCCGGCCGATCATCCAGGCCGTAAAGGATGAAGGCGACGCCGCCTTGATCCGCTTTGCCAGGGAACTCGACAAGGCCAATGTCGCCGAGGGCGAACTGCAGGTGTCGGAAGCCGAGTTCGACGCGGCGTTCGACAAGGTGGAAAAGGATGTCGTCCAGAGCATCCGGTTCGGCATCGACAATATCAGGCATTTCCACGAAGAGCAGAAGCCGGAGACGATGTGGCTCAAGGAAGTCCGGCCGGGCGCCTATGCCGGTGACAGGTACACGCCGATCGCATCCGTTGCGCTCTACGTGCCGCGCGGCAAGGGCGCCTTCCCGTCGGTGACGATGATGACGTCGGTGCCGGCGGTGATTGCCGGCGTGCCGCAGATCGCCATCGTGACGCCGCCGACACCGGATGGGTCGGTGGACGCGGCAACGCTGGTCGCCGCGCGTCTCGCCGGCGTGGGCACGGTCTACAAATGCGGCGGCGCCCAGGCAGTTGCCGCCGTCGCTTACGGCACCGAGACGGTGAAGCCCGCGCTCAAGATCGTCGGCCCCGGCAGCCCGTGGGTGGTGGCGGCCAAGAGCGTGCTGTCGTCGGTCATCAACACAGGCCTTCCGGCCGGCCCGTCGGAAGCGATCATCTTTGCCGATGACAGCGTCGACGGCGGCCTTGCCGCGCTCGACCTGTTGATCGAAGCCGAGCACGGGCCGGATTCCTCGGCCTATCTGGTGACGCACAGCCGCAAGGTTGCAGAAGCAGCGCTTGCTGCACTTCCCGAGCATTGGTCGCGGATGACCGAACAGCGTGTGGAGTTTTCGCGCGCGGTGCTGACCGGCAAGCGCGGCGGCATCGTGCTGACCGCGTCGCTGGAAGACAGCTACCGCTTCATCAACGACTATGCGCCCGAACATCTCGAGATCCTGTCGAAGGAGCCGTTCGCGCATCTCGGGCGCATCACCGAGGCGGCCGAAATTCTGATGGGCCCGCACACGCCGGTGACGCTGGCCAACTTCGTTCTCGGTCCCAATGCTGTGCTGCCGACCAGCCGTTGGGCGCGGACCTACGGGCCGCTTTCGGTAACGGATTTCGTCAAGCGCTCGTCGGTCGGCTATGTCACCTCGGTGGCCTATCCGGAACTCGCTCTGCACGCCCGCAGGCTCGCCCGCTACGAGGGCTTCAGCTCGCATGAGAACGCGGTCTCGGAAATCCGCGACCGCTATCTCGCCGGTTGAGCGGAAGCGATCGTGATGAAGGCCGCACGACTGTATGGACCTGGTGACTTGCGCATCGAGGACATCGCCCCGCCAGGCGTGCCGGATGCGGGCTGGGTGAAGCTCAGGGTCGACGCCGCCGGCATTTGCGGTTCGGACCTGCACAATTTCCGCACGGGACAGTGGATAAGCCGGTCGCCTTCGACGGCCGGCCATGAGTTGACCGGCACGGTGACTGCCATCGGCGCGGGCGTGGACGCCTTCGCCGTCGGCGACAGGGTGGTCGCCGATTCCCGTTTCTGGTGCGGAAACTGCGCGCAATGTCATGGCGGCAGGCGGCATCTCTGTGTGTCGCTGGGCTTTGTGGGAGAAATCTGCGACGGCGGGTTTGCCGAACAGGCGGTGCTGCCCGCGCGGCTTTTGCTTATCATCGATGCCGGGCTCGACGAGCGGGTCGCGGCGATGGCCGAGCCGCTGGCGGTGGCGCTGCACGCGGTGCGGCGCCTGCCGAAAACTGCCGGCTCCGTGCTGGTCGTTGGCTGCGGGCCGATCGGCGGTCTTGCCGCGCTGCTGCTGTCTCGAACTTTTGCGGGCACCGTGCTCGTAACCGACCGCAACCAGGCCCGCTGCGCCCGCGTGTCGCAGGTGACGGGTGCCAGGATCGTCGATCTGAACCGAGATGCCATTGCCGCCGCAACCGCCAATGCCCCGCTGCTCGCGGCCATTGAGGCGACCGGCAGCGTCGCGGCGCTCAACCAGTTGCTTGGCGTTGTCGATCCAGGCGGCACGATCGCCATGGTCGGCATCTTCCATGGCCGCCTCGACATTGATCCCAATACGCTGGTCGAACGCGAAATCGGCTTGCTGGGATGCCACGCCTTTGCCGATGAGCTGCCCGAGGCGGTGCGGATGCTAGGTGAACTCAGCGAACCGCTGTTGGCGCTGATCGACCAGGAGATCGGCCTGGATGACATTCCGGCTGCCTATGAGCGGCTGTTGGCGGGACACAGCGACGGCTTGAAAACAATCATCCGCATGCGGCAACCTGTCGAGCAGTCGTGATTTCCGATGAATCCCCGGAAAGGACTTTTGAAATGATCACTTTGCCCGACACGGCCAGCCCTCTTTACGAGAAGGTGAAGGACTACATCCTGGCGAACATCGGAACGGGCCGGTGGGGCAAGGATCGCAAGCTGCCGTCCGAGAACGAGTTGGTGGCGTCGCTCGGCGTGTCGCGGATGACGGTTCACCGGGCGCTCAGAGAGTTGACCTCGGC
Source organism: Mesorhizobium sp. M7A.F.Ca.MR.148.00.0.0 (assembly GCF_003997735.1). NCBI lineage: Bacteria > Pseudomonadati > Pseudomonadota > Alphaproteobacteria > Hyphomicrobiales > Phyllobacteriaceae > Mesorhizobium > Mesorhizobium sp. M7A.F.Ca.MR.148.00.0.0. Next base: position 19,640 of record NZ_RZTB01000082.1, read on the forward strand.
CGGGTTCCTGATCCGCCTGCAAGGTGTGGGAACCTTCATCGCGCCGCCGCGGCCGCAATCGACGCTGATCGAGATCAACAACATCGCAGCCGAGATCGTCGAGCGCGGCAACAGGCATCGTTCCGAAGTCCTCGTCCTCGAAACCATCATGCCGACAAAGGAGCTGGCGCTGTCGTTCGAGTTTCCAAAGCGCGTCTCGATCTATCATTCCGTCGTCGTCAATTTCGAGAATGATCTGCCGGTGCAGCTGGAAGAGCGCTTCGTCAATCCGAGCCTCATTCCCGATTACGACAAGCAGGATTTTTCGAAGACGGCGACCTACGACTATCTCATGCAGAAAACCCCGGTGACCGAAGTCGAGCATATCATCTCGGCGATCCCGGCCGACGCCGAGACGGCGCGGCATCTGGGCATCGATGTCGGCGCCTGCTGCCTTTTCCTGCACCGCCGGACATGGACAGGCGCGGTGATGGCCACCATCAGCAAGCTGACTTATGCCGGCAGCCGCTACTCGCTCGGCAGCCGCTATTCCCCTTCAAAAAGCAGCTAACGGAAGCAGGACGAATGCAAGTCGGAGCGGTTTCGTTGCCAATACATGTTCTGACGAGAACGCTTTCGCTCTCGAATGGACGGGCCAAGAAGGACAACAGATGACGCAGACACCGAGTCGCACCGCGCAGATCCGGGCACTCGCGCAGCATGATGTTGCCGAAGCACAAAGCGCGCTGGCGGCATTGCTGGGCGACCTGTTCGCGATGAGTCCCCGCAATGTGCGCATCAACTTCGACAAATACAGCCTCAATTCGCTGAACGGCTTCTTCGAAGACGACGGCAAGGCCTACTTCTTCAAGTTCCATCAGGAGGAGCGGGAGGAGGCGATGACGGGCGAGTATTACCGCGCCGAGATTCTGTCGCGCGCCGGCCTGCCGGTCGACCAGCCCGTACACATGTCGGCGCAGCCCGGCGAGCAGATCCTTGTCTACCGCCGCCGCACGGATCCGAGATTTTCGGATGTGCTGTTCGCGCTGGATGCGCAGGACGATGCCGGCAAGCGGCAAGAAGCCGTTCTTGCCGAGCGCGACCTGTCGGCCAGGCTGCTCAAGGTCTATCTCGAGACGCTGCATCCCGTCACTGCCGAGGACGTGGCGGCGGAGCCGATCCACAGGCTGTTTCATGAGCGGCTGATCGATGCAGAGACACGCTTGTCACCAGGCGGCCGGCTGGCCGATTTCTACGTCGGCAAGCCGTTCGTCTTTCCCGGCGTCGAGTTGGATTGGGATCGGTTTTCCCGGCTGAAATTCGTCATCAACGGCCAGCAGTACACCCACAGCGTCGGTGAGCTTTTCGATGCCGCCGCGGTGCGCTTGCGGCCCGACCGGCTCGCCGATGCCGGCGGCGTGGTCGCGCATGGCGACGCCCACAACGCCAATGTCTGGTACACGGCTAAGGCGGGGAGGGCGGAGCTGTCCTTCTTCGATCCCGCCTTTGCCGGCTCGCATATCCCGACGCTGCTGGCGGAGGTGAAGGCGACGTTCCACAACATCTTTGCCCATCCGTTCTGGCTCTATGATCCGGCGACCGCGACAGAGGCTTTTCGCGCCCAGGCGCGGCTGGACGGAAATCTGCTCCATGTCGACACGGACTGGGACCTGAGCCCCGTCCGCAGCGACCTGCTGGAGGTCAAGGCGACAGCGCTGTGGCGGCCATTGCTGCTGGAGCTCAAACGGCGCGGCATGCTGCCGGCCGATTGGCGCGCGGTGCTGCGGGCCGGTCTTTTCCTGTCGCCGACGCTGGTCATGAACCTGCGGGCCGGCGCGCGCAGCCATACGCGGGTCTCCTCCCTCATTGCCTTCTCAGTCGCGGTCATGGTCGGCAGCGAACCCGTTGCCGGAGCCGATCGGGTGACGGGTTTCCTCGATCGGATCGATCCGGAAAAGCGTGAAAATTGAGTCTTTCCAACTTGTATATGCATGTATGTATTTTAGCCTTGACATCCGCTCCCGCTGACGTTGAAATATCCTAGCACTTCACCATGAAGTGGCAGGTAAGACGCCGAGGCACAGTGCCGCAAGAGCAGAAACCCGCAGTCTCACCAGACCGGCTGCCTGGGTTGGAAAAAGCGGTCTGATCATCAAGGGGAACAAAGATGATGCGTAACCTAACAGGACAATTTCGCGCGCTCGTGATGGCCGCGGCCATCGGGCTCGCCGCCGCCCCGGCAGCCTACGCAGCCGATGCGGCCATTCCCACCACGCCCGAGGCAGGAGCGTTCAAGATCGGCATCGAGCCCTGGCTCGGCTATGGCCAGTGGCATGTCGCCGAGGCCAAGGGCCTGTTCAAGACAAACGGGCTGAGCGACGTCCAGATCGTCAACTTCGCCGAGGACAAGGACATCAATGCAGCACTTGCAAGCGGCCAGCTCGACGCCGCCAACATCGCCACCCACACGGCGATGGGCATGGTTGCGGCCGGCCTGCCGGTGAAGATCGTGCTGCTGCTCGACGTTTCCATGACCGCCGACGCCATCATCGCCGGCAAGGACGTCACCTCCATCGCGGACCTCAAGGGCAAGCAGGTGGCCTTCGAGGAAGGCACGACGAGCGACATCCTGCTCAAATACGCGCTCGCCAGGAACGGCATGTCGATCGACGATGTGAAGCCGGTTCCGATGCCGGCGTCCGACGCCGGCAGCGCCTTGATCGCCGGCCAGGTGCCGGTCGCGGTGACCTATGAACCGTACCTCACCGTCGCCATGGCGCAGAACAAGGACCTCAAGCTGCTGTTCACCGCCGGCGAGGATCCCGGCCTGATCAGCGACGTGCTGGTGGTGCGTGACGAGGTGATCAAGTCGCGGCCCGGCCAGGTGCTGGCCATGGTCAAGAGCTGGGACGCGGCGCTCAAGGACTACAATGCCGACACGCCCGGTGGACGCGCCATCATCGCCAAGGCCGTCGGTTCGGACGTCAAGGACCTCAACACCGCCTTTGACGGCGTACGCTACTACTCACTCGCCGAAAACAAGACGGCGCTGACAGGCGACTTCACCACCAAGACCTTCGCCGATGTCGAAGCCGCCGCCAAGAACGCCAAGCTGCTGCAGGCCGATGTGACGCCGGAGCAGATGATCGACCCGGCCTTCGTCAAGGCAGCGGAATGACCAAGGCCGGATCGCGGTGGTGACACAGATGCCCCGGGAGCGACCGGCGGCAGGACCGGTCACGAAACCGGCGAGGCGCCGCCGATCCTCCGGGATCGGCGTGCCCATCGCCAGGTCGCGCTTCCTGATCATCGCGGTGGCCGTGTTCGTCGGGCTCGGCCTTGCCTGGTGGGCGGCGACCGGACTGGGGTTGGTAAAGCCGATCTTCCTGCCGTCGCCGGGCAGCGTAGCTATGCAGATCGCCAAGCTCGCCGCCGACGGCACGTTGTGGCTGGACCTCAAAGCCTCGATGTACCGTATCTCCATCGGCTTCCTCATCGCCTCGGCCCTGTCGATACCGATCGGCGTGCTGATCGGCAGTTTCCGTTCCTGGGAAGCGGCCATCGAGCCGCTGGTGGATTTCATCCGCTACATGCCGGTCGTCGCTTTCGTGCCGCTCTCCATCCTGTGGGCGGGCACCGGCGATTCGCAGAAATTCCTGATCATCTTCATCGGCACCTTCTTCCAGCAGGTGCTGATGATCATGGACAATGTGAAACGGGTTCCAGCCGATTTCATTGGCCTTGGGCGTACACTCGGCTTGCCGGATCGCAAGATCCTGACGCGCATCGTCGTTCCCAGCGCCTTGCCGGGCATCTGGGATACGCTGCGCATCAGCCTGGGCTGGGCATGGACCTGGCTGGTGCTGGCCGAACTTGTCGCCGCGACTTCGGGGCTCGGCTATCGCATCACCGTGTCGCAGCGGTATTTCCAGACCAACACGATCATCGGCTACATCCTGCTGCTTGGCCTGCTCGGCCTCATCACCGACCAGGTGATGAAGGCGCTGGAAAAGGTGCTGTTCAAACAAGAGGGCCGCTCGCAATGAGGTCCAGCCGATGAGCCCCCCCAAATTGCGGATCGCCGGTCTCCACAAGAGCTTCGGCACCGGCGAGCGGCGCACGGAAGTGCTGCGCGACATCAACCTCGATCTTGCCGACAACGAGTTTGTCTCCCTGGTCGGCACGTCGGGTTGCGGCAAGAGCACGCTGCTGTCGATCGTGGCCGGACTGCAGGACTTCGACGCCGGCGATCTCAGCATCGATGGCGCGCCGATCCTGCAGCCGGGTCTCGACCGTGGCGTCGTCTTCCAGTCCTACACGCTGCTTCCCTGGCTGACGGCGCGGCAGAACATCGAATTTGCCCTTAAGGCCGCCGGTTACGATCGCCCGACCTGCCGCAGGATCGCGCTGGAGCATCTCGAACTCGTCAAGCTGTCCGACAGCGCCGACCGCTATCCGGCCGAACTCTCGGGCGGCATGAAACAGCGCGTCGCCATTGCGCGCGCGCTTTCCTACCGGCCCAAGATGCTGTTGATGGACGAGCCATTCGGCGCGCTCGATGCCTTGACCCGGCATCAGATGCAGGAACTGCTGACCCAGATCTGGGAGGAACACAGGTTGACCGTCCTGTTTGTCACTCATGATGTGGAGGAGGCCGTCTATCTGTCGGACCGCATCGTCGTCATGGGGATCGGCCCGGGACGCATCACGCAGACCTTCAACGTCGATATCGAGCGCCCGCGCCGCGAAGAGGTGATGGAAAGCCCTGCATTCATGGATCTGCAGCGCGGCGTGCACAAGGCCATCCGCGAGGGTTCAAAACGCCCCGAAATGGCGTAGGCGCCTGTGGTCATCAGTAGGCCCAATCACGTCGCTTTGCCGACCGCCGCATCCAACTCCAGCTCGCCTTCCGAAATGTCGTCGAAGGAGGCGTAATTCATGTTGTAGAGGCGGGCGTAGAGGCCTTTTCGGCCCATCAATTGGTCGTGGTTGCCGCTTTCGACGATCTCGCCGTTCTGCAGCACGATGATGCGGTCGGCGCCGCGGATGGTGGCAAGACGGTGGGCGATGACCAGCCCGGTGCGGCCTTCCAGCAGCGTGATCAGCGCCTTCTGGATCAGCATCTCGGTGTAGGAATCGATGCTGGCCGTGGCTTCGTCGAGCACCAGGATCTTTGCATCCGCCACCAGCGCGCGCGCAAAACTGATCAGCTGGCGCTGGCCGAGCGAGAGATTGCCGCCGCGCTGCTCGAGTTCGGTATCGTAGCCATCGGGCAGGTTCTCGATGAAATCGTGCGCGCCGACGGCCTGTGCGGCGCGCACCACCTCTTCGCGGCTGGCTGATGTCTTGTGGTAGCGGATGTTTTCCAGCACCGAGCCGGAGAACAGGAACGGCTCCTGCAGAACCATCGCCACCTGATCGCCGAGCGAATCCTGGGTCAGGTCACGCACATCATGGCCGCCGACCAGAACCTCGCCCGACCAGACATCATAAAAGCGGTGCACCAGCGCCATAGAGCTGGACTTGCCCGATCCGGTAGGGCCGACAAGGGCTACGGTCTCGCCCGGGTTGACGCGGAAGGAGATGTTCTTCAGCACCGGCTGGTTGCGCCTATAGCCGAAGGTGACGTTCCTGAACTCGACCGAGCCGTCCATGTCGCGCGACAGCGCGATAGCACCGTCCTTGTCGCTGACGTCGACCGGCACGTCGAGCACTTCGGAGATGCGCTGGCCCGAAGCCATGGCGCGCTGCATGACGCTGTACTGCATGGTCAGCGAGCGGATCGGGTCGAAGAAGCGCTGGATGTAGAACAGGAACGCCACCATGACGCCGATGTCGAGGCTGTGCGACAGCACCATCGAACCGCCGACGACGATGACGGTCGCCATGGCGATGCCGGTCAGCGTGTCGACGATCGGCACCATCACCTGCGCGTATTTCGCCGATGTTAGGTGGGCATTCAGATTGGCCAGCACCTTCTCGTCATAAAGGTCGAAATTGACGTGCTGGCGCTCCAGGCTCTGCACCGTGCGCACGCCATGAATGCCTTCGGCCAGTGC
>NZ_RZTB01000083.1:0-234 GCF_003997735.1 Mesorhizobium sp. M7A.F.Ca.MR.148.00.0.0
CCCGCCATTACGAGTTGGCGGTGTCGGTCGCCGAGGGGATCAACGCCATTACTGCGGCTAGTTCGGCCCTCCGGACGAGGAATGGCATGCGCGTCGTCCCATAGTGCTTGGCAAGATGGAAGCGGTGCATGCCTCCTACGATGTGAACTTGGCCTTGGTACTCGCCGAGCAAAGGCGGTGTGACACCGCGGCCATGCAGCCATCGGTAGGCGATCCCACAGCTCTTGCTCTTGT
>NZ_RZTB01000083.1:244-1852 GCF_003997735.1 Mesorhizobium sp. M7A.F.Ca.MR.148.00.0.0
TGCTCTTGTAACGTTGATGCCAAGGACCCTTGTCCCTGCTGGCGGCGTAGGTAAGCCTACCGCCAACGTCAGTGACATCAGCGTCGATAAGAATGAAATCCGTCGAAGCGTGGTCGCTGGGATCATCGCCGTCGAACGCGAGATAGAAGTTTGCAGGATCGCAGTCCCATATCGCAGTCAGTGCAACCGGAATGTTCTTTCTTCCTTTGCTCCAGATGTCGACCTTGCGTTTCTCCTGAGCGCGGGCGACCTCGAAGGCTTCGTCTAGTTTTCCTTCCGCGACATCCATGGCTGTGATGACGTTCAAGCCAAGGGCCGTCAGACGGTTGATCTCGTCCACGTTCGCCATGCCTTCTCCTCTGGCAGCAGATTATTATCCACCGTTGGAAGATGCGGCGGCAATCCAAGCCTGAGGCACGAGGGCCTGTCCACGCCATTCCTCAATCAACTTGACTCCGGGAAGCTTGCCCCAGACGTCCTCATCTGCATGATCCAGCACGATGATCTGGAGGCGACCTTTCGCGGCCATGACCTCAGCGCCTAGGAGCGCAAAGACCTTCCTGACGGCGACCACGTCCTGATCCCTCCACGCGATGAGGTCGGGGCCCTCGTCGCCCGCCGCCCGCTTAGGAAAATAGACTTGGCTAGGTTGGTCGAAGATCAGCTGACCAGGGACTGGGTGATGAGGTTCGGCCAGGAAGTAGTGCTGCAGCGCAAGCATTAGTGCGACGTGATACGCGAGCCAATTGGCGCCGCTGCCAATCTCCCACAGGTAGTCCTCACGCGTTCCCCTAGTCACCTTGACGGTCAGGTCTTCAATCAACAGCCTAATCGGGGCCTCGGGCCACTCCGCGTCAAGCTGCGGAATCAGCCGATTGGCATGATGGGAGACTTGGTTCAACGCGTTGAATAGCTTGCGCTGGATGTCGGCCTCGGAGATCGTCTTTTGCAGCGTTGCAATATCGGCCTGCAGCGAGGTGAGTTCCTGCCGCAAATCCGACGACTGGTCGGCGCGGTCGTAGACGTGCAACGCCTGCTCCAATCGACCGAGGAAGCGCTCAAGCCTATCGAAGCGATTGGCCTCGTCTCGGGCGACGTCAGAGTCCCGTTCCAGCACCGCTATCTCGCTACGGACATCGTTCAACTCAGATAGGACCGCTTCAGCGGCGCCGCGCTGGCGCAGGATTTCCTTGTCAAGCGTGTTAGACATCGCAGGGTGGGTCCGCAGTCGGATCTCCAGACCGCCGAGGTTGTCGCAAAGGGCCAAGACCTTCTCGCGGCCGCCGTCCCCGAGTGCGACCAACGGATCGGCGAACTCGTCGGCCAAGTCCCTCAGCCACGTGGAAAGGTCCAAGCGGTCACGTTGGATGCGCATGGCGTCGCCGTACGCCTCGCTGCTCTCCACCAGACGGCGCAGTTCGTTCAGGCGCTGACGATGCTCGGTAAGTCGCGCGGCGATTTCAGTTTCCGACGCACGAAGGGTTTCCAGACGCGTCAGCACCACATCGATGCCGGCCAGGCTTGGTCGAGCAAGACTTGAGTTGCTGTTCGACACGCGCCGAAGCAGGTCAACAACGTCACTCCAGTCCTTCGGCACTTCAGTGGAGG
>NZ_RZTB01000083.1:1861-2868 GCF_003997735.1 Mesorhizobium sp. M7A.F.Ca.MR.148.00.0.0
CTGCCTGACGCAGCCACGCCTCCGCCTCCGCCCGCCAAGCGCCAGTTGCCGACACGATCGCGCGTAGCTCAGCCTCCTTCCGGCGGAGGTTGCGCTGGAGCCGATCGATCTCAAACCGCGCCTGGAGAATCTTTGCCGTGACCGCGCCCAGAACGTACGGGAAGATGGTCTTTAGCTTCTCCCGGTGTTCCGTCGTATCGGCCTTGAAAAACATCACGTCGGGATTGGCGATCACGTTCTGAGGTTGGAACGTGAAGGCCATGAGGTCGCGGAAGCTTGGCCTTTGCTTGAATCCATTCTCTGTACCTGGTTCGAAGTCGAGGTCAGTCAGTCCTGCCAGGCGGTTCATCGCGCGCTTGACCGTGTCGACATTGGTGGTCTTGTCGGTGATCGTCTCCGGAATTTCGACCTGTGCGCCCTCCAGCAGCACCATGTCGCCTGTGCTCTGTTGGTCCCCCGGTTCGCGTCGCGCCAAGAGCTTTTCGCCCTCCAGCGTCTCGATCAGAATGCCGAACCAGCTGCAGTTCTCGCGGATTACGCCCACCGGAATCGCGCATTTCTCCGAGCCCAGACAGTAATCAACAATAGGGATAACGGCGGACTTCCCGGTCTTCGACGCGCCGCTGATGACGTTGACGACACCGGGCTCGAACTTGACGACCCGCGGCGCTGCACCATTGCGGGGCCAAAGGATCAGTTTTCGAAGCTGGAAATACATCTAGAACTCCACCCGTAACAGGTTGGCCACCTGCGCGGTCCCCAGGTTCGAAAACCAGAAACCCAATTTCTCCGAGGCAGGTCCGAGGTGCTTGACGCGCTCTGGAAGGACGAGCCTCCTCGGTTTCGGTTCTGGTACGTTTGCTCTTAAAGTAGCATCCTTGTAATCCACGGACAGCAGCCGCCCGCTCACACCGACAGCGGCCGATTGCAATGTCAGAGTACGCAGCAGCAGCGCTCGCTCGTGGACGGCGAGGAGTTGTTCCCGTTCCTTCCCGAGCTTGGCCGCG
>NZ_RZTB01000083.1:2878-13780 GCF_003997735.1 Mesorhizobium sp. M7A.F.Ca.MR.148.00.0.0
AGTCCAGAGGGTCGGTTTGTCGAAGTCACGATTTCGAGCGTTGCGCGATGCAGGACGATTGGCAGCACGAGAAACGCCAAGGCGAACGGCGCTGGACGTTCGTCCTCAGCCTGGAAACCTTGGCCAAATTGCCACAATGCGAAAGCCCCAAGTCCTGGATTCTGGACAAGGGCGAGGTCGCTGAGCGGTAGGTGCGATCGGCCAGCCTCAATCAAGTCGCTGGCTCCAAAAGAGTCTGGTAGTCGGGATGCCAGCCGAGGCGCAGGCCGTGGGCAAGGGCGTTGAACGATCCGTGGACGAAATGACCGGGGACGACTCGACCATCGAGTGGAGGCTGCAACTGCGCGCAGCGCCTGTAAACTATTCTACCACGAACCGTTGCGGGGTGTCCGGCCTGTATGTCGTGCACCTCTGCACTGACGTGCTCATAGCGACCGACAAGATCATCGTCCCAGTCACTTAGGTTCTTCTCAAAGATTAGCCCGCTTTCGCCCCAGATCGAGATGTCGGCGAGCGTCCTAAGGTAATCGCTAACAGCCCGGACGCACGCTTCGTCTCCCACCTCGATCAGCTCGAGTTGGCGGACGAAGGCGGGACGGTCGGCGATCAATTGTTCGATGGCCTCGACAGGCGGTTGCTTGGTGAAAGACGACAGCAGCCCTGGAAGGTTGTTCTTCTGAACAAATGCTCTTTGCTCGGCCTGAAACGCGTCCACGTCCAAGATGGCGGGCTTGCCAGCTCTAATCAGCCTGTCCGCCGCCTCCTTCGCAGCGCCGATCGCGCGTTCGCACACTAGGTCGATGATGAGCGGAGAGACCGTCGGCTTGAAGATCGCGCGTATCGGATCGACGGGATCTGCATCGACGCTGATAACGGCGAGATTCTTGACCAAGGCGGCGCAATGAGCCGCATCAGCGTTCAGGAAAGCTTGGACGTCGGCGTCGCATGCCGGTGCAGCTTTCAGCTTGCTGTGGGCTTTGGCGAGGTTAGCGACCAGCGCCTCGACGTCGGCATCTGTTTTCGCGTCGTTCAGCGCGATCGCGAAGGCACCCGCCTTCACCGGTGTGACATATAGCCGGAAATGGCTGGTCGCCGGGTCGATCTCTCCCGCCGCCATGAAGCTGAGCCAGTTGGCCAGAGACTTCCACAGGTCCGCAGCCCAGTCGGATATCGGATTTTGCTTCAGTGCGCTCTTGCTTTGCTCAAGAACGACTTCGCCGCCGACCAGGTGAACCGCCACATCGTCTAAATGTTCAAGAGAGACCAAGGCGCCGCTAGGCGCGTTGAGCAGGTGAAAGCAAAGGCGTACAGGTTGAAGCGCATAGCCGAGGTATTGGCCAGCGGCGCTGTGTTTTCCCGTTTGCGTCTTCGCGTTCATTGCCCATCCCGTTCTCCCGAGTCGCACCGGAAGAAGCCAGTAACGATATTGGTATAGTTCGCCGTTGTTTACAATTGGCGCCCCGGCGATAGGACGGCTAGGCGCGATACAATTGCTGTTTAGGGCCAGCTCTCGAAGTCCAGATTCGGCAGGACAATGAATTTGCAGGACGTCCATTATGGGCACATCGGGGCCGTCTATGGCTCGGGCGATATGTCCGCTTTTGGACGAACGCGAAGTTTGCCGGAACGTCTGACTTTGGGCGCATACTTGCCGTCAAATTCGGCGTCCTTCACTGGTTCGTTCACGTATTCCGGAGAAAATTACTGTGCGAGTTGATGGATCCTCGTTCCCGGTACGACAGCCTCAGCTATTTCACATAGATGCTTATGGTGCGTCAGGTAGATGACCTGACCTGTGTTTGCCATCGCTCCGAACAGCCTGAAAACCTCCTCCGAGCGAATATGGTCGAACGTCTCCATGATGTCGTCGGCGACGAATGGGACCGAGGGCCGAAATTGCGCGAACTCGTAATAACCGGCGAGTCTTAGGGCAAGGTACAGCTGAAATCGTGCACCCTTTGAAAGCGCTTCGGTGACCTTGGATTGCCCGTCACCCTGCACAGCAATGAGAACCTCACCACCTCTTACAGGCTGGGTTGTCAGCCCCGAATACTGGCTACGCGTCATTAGCTTGAACGCGTCTGATGCGCGCGCCATCATGCCGGAGCGATGGCTCTCACGGTAGATCCGCAAAGCATTGCCAGCCGACATGATGCCAAGCTTCAGCTCTATGTAGCGAACGGCCTTCTCCTCGATTTCCAGCAGGGTTGTGCGCCGTTCAGCATCCAGGCGTGCAACCGCACTATCACCGCCGATGGCGTCCAGCTTGTCGGCCGCGCGCGTCTGCCGGATCAGCTGTTGCTGGATGGTTTCATCGAACAGGCGAAGCCGCTGCTCACCCTCAGCCTTCTCGACCGCGAGGCCGTCGAAATCGATCGCGTCCAGGATCGAGCGGGCCTGCTCGAATCCGTCGACCGCGAGCTCCGCCACTATCCGTTCCTCAAGTTCGGCGACGGTGGTGCGCAAGCCATCGCGCTCACGCAACAGCTCATCGCGTTCGACTACCTCGGGCAGAGTGGCGACACCAAAGACGCCCAGCACCTCGTTCTTGCGGCGTTCGTGTGCCAAAATCTCAGTGTCGAGGATGTCGCGCGCCTCCTTGAGGCGCTTCAGGTCGTTGCCGAGGCTTGCCTTCGTTTCACGTGTCCGCTCGGCACGCTCTAGGCGCTCGGCAAGGCGGATGGCCAACTGCTCCGGGTCGGTATCCTTCGTCGGCTCGTCGGCTTCAACCGCAACGGCGATGACCTCGACCAGAAAATTGGCCCTGTCGGCCTCCATCTTGTCGATACGCAGCTGCAGGTCGTCCCGTTCCTGCAGGCTTCTTGAAAGTTCGGCCAATTGATCGAGCACAGTGCCGACGCCGGATGCGGAGAGCCCGCTTTCGAGCCAAGTTCCCTTGAGTGCTTCGGTAATGCCGGCCAGCCATTCCTCCTCGCGACGCTCCGCCACACCTACTGCAACCCGTCGTGCCGCTAGATCCTCTTCTTTGGAGCTCACCATTCTGAGCGCCTCGGCATACTCGGCGTCCACCTTGCGCTGCCGATCCAGAAACGGCTCCGCGATGGCCATGATTGCTTCGAGGGTGTCGTTGGACTCTGATACAATGCCGACGCTTCCCAGCACTGCTCTCATTTCCAAGCGTATCTGCTCGCCGGCGTCAGCGGCTCGCTCGGCCTTCAAGCGAGCAAGTTCGATCTGCTCCCAGGCAGCGAGCGCATCGCTGCGCGCCTCGATCTGATCCTCGCTCCTTTCGATCAGGCGCTCAGACGAAGGTTCCACGGCGTCGCCGAGCAGGTCCCTGGCGGCCGCGCGGATTTCCAACAATTGGGTATCCACATCCTTGCCGAGCTGTGTGCGTTGGATGCCGTTGCGTGACAGGTTGGCCGCGGCCTCGGCCAGCTCGCGCGTAGTTGCCCGGATCTCAGCCAGATCCGCCGCGCCGGCCAGCCGGCCTGCGCTGGCAATGTCATCGCGCGCCAATGCCACGGCGAAGTCGTCAGCGGTGTCACCGGTCAGCGCTGCGCGGTGCGTTGCCCACGCATCATCGCGAACTCGGCGGATGGCGGTAGCCGCTTCATCGTCGACAATGTCGCCCGAGGCACGAAGGGCATCCAATCGTGCGGCGAGCATGGCATGGTTGCCCTCGTATTCAGCAAGGCGTTCGGCAAGTACGGCGGTGTTCCTTGCCAGTTCTGACGCTACTGTCTTCCAGGCGGCAATCTGCCCGGCGCTCGGAACCGCGACGTTGGCGAGAGCGAGGGCATCTCCGTTCCATGGACGCAAGCGCGCGAGCGCCGCCTTCCATCGGATTGTTCCCGCATCTTCCGCCTCGCGAGCCGTCCTAATCTCTGCCTGGTGTCCGCTTGCTCGCGCTTTCGACAAAGCCGAGCCCAGCCTTGCCCTGGCAGGTTCGGGCACCGCCCTTTCCTCGCCGACCCGCTGCCTTGCCACCTGCAGCGCATCGAGTGCCGCCGCGGCTTCGTCGCGAGCGGCACGCATCCCGGTAGCAATCCCGGACCTCTGCTCGACCATGGCGCGAACGACGCCAACGGTGACGGCAGGCAGAAGCATCGCGCCAGGATCCGCCTCGGAAGATCGGCCCAAGGCGGCAAGGCAGCTCGCCACGCTGTTGTTGAGGATTTGCAGCTCCATCCTGCGAGTGGGCAAGTCAAAGCCAGCCGCGGTATGGCGCACCTTGCTCTCCGCCAGCCCGCGAATGCGTTCGGAAATCGACAGGATCGGTTCGTCCTCGTCGACCGCAGTGACTTTTTCCGCCAGGCGCTCGGTCTCGTCGATGTTTGCGGACAGCCGCGTTCTGAGGCTGGCATCGTCATCGATCAGTTCGGTGACACTTCCCGTCGATGTCCGGGCTGGGGAGGCGATGTCCGGCAGCTGATCCAGCCGGGCAATCTTGCGCCGGATATCCGCCAGCATCGGCGCAGCACGCACGTAACGAGCAAAGGTATCCAGCCTGGCCACCAGCACCGCCCGATCGCTGATGGTTCGGCCGTACTGCTGCGCTGCATCGAGACGTTCGGCCTCCAGGCCCTCGTAGGTTGATGCAAGGGTGTCGATCGCATCCCTGCGCGACTTTACGTCAACAAGGCGCTTCTTCAACAGCGCCAGTTCGGTTCCATGCGCCTGCTTCCGATACAGAGCGTCTGCTTCGGCCTCGAGGGCGTTCAACGTATCACTTGCGTTCCCAAGACCGGCGCTGGCCGTGAACAGAAGCTTGCCGAGGTCGCCCCGCGACTCCAGGATAGATTTTCCGCCGGCTTCCAACGTCTCGTCATCGAGTGAGAACATCGTCGTGTAGGCGTCGCGCGACAGACCGGCGAGATGCGCCGTGATCGCCACCTCGCTTACCGGTTGGCCCGTCGCATTCAATAGCGAATTACTGCGCTGTTTCGTACGCGTGAACGTGTGTTCGGAGCCGGCCAGTTCCAGCACCCCGCCGATGCGCATGGCACTGTACTCGTGCAGGAAGTTGTAGCGGCTCCGTTCCTCGATGCCGAACAGCAAGTCTAGATAGGCCGAAAGCGCAGTCGATTTGCCGGCCTCATTCAGGCCAAACACGATATGCAGATCAGGTCCGGATTCCGGTTTGGGTCCGAAGTCGATCGAACGATCGGTGAACTTTCCATAACGAATGAGGTCAAGGCGCCGCAACCTCATGACGATCCACCGGCCTTAAGGCGGGCAGTCACCAAGTCCGCGCCCTTGGAAAGCACCTGATCGAGGAACTGTTCCAGCCCGGCTTCGTCCGTCCCAGCAAAATCCCGCCCGTCGGCCGGAAGGTCGGCGACCATCTTTTGGACGAACGCCCTCGCCTCAGCGCGGAAGGCCTCCGAGGTGGCATCGGCACGCATTGATTGCTCGAGTTCGAAAATCGGATCAGCAATATCCTCGGCGGTCTCCGTCCGAGGCGGCGCGAGGTCAAGCTCGAGCTTCTCCACCCACGTATGGCCTAGCTGTTCCGCAGCCTGTTCGGCTTCGGCAAGAAGGAGGTCCCTGTCGCGGATCAGCGCCCACATCAGTGGTGACGTTCCTGTCAGGCCAATGCGAGCCACAGCATGACGCGATCGGACGGTTGCCCGCATCTCTTCGAGTGCGAAGCGAACACGCGCGACGGCCTCGGGCCACTCCACCGCTCCGGTAAGGTCGACGCTCACCCGTTCGAACTGCGCAACGCTGGTCAGCCGTTCCTCGATCTCCACCGAACGGTCGTGGCGCACCGTCACCAGGGTGACTGATTTCTCACCGGCCTCGTTGATATCCCTCCCCTGCGGTATTCCCGGCATCACCACGGCACTGGCGCCAGGATGGACTTGGCGAGCATGGATGTGGCCGAGGGCCCAATAGTCGAAACCGTGGGCGTGCAAGTCAGCGATGCTGCAGGGCGCGTAAACGTCGTGACCTGGCGATCCAGCCAGACTGGTATGCATGATGCCTATGTTGACGGCCCCTTCACGAGCCGCCGGATATTTGGTTAACAGGCTGTCCGGCGCCTTAGGGTTCGCAAAGCTCAAACCATGGAATACGACGTCCAGACCGCCGGCTGTCTGCAATACCGACTGAGCACGACCACCAAAGATGGTAACGGTGTCGGGAAATACCAGCTGTTTGGAAATCCGCGACAGGGCGTCATGATTACCGCGGATCTTGAAAACCATGATGCCGGCCTGGTGCAGGCGTGTCATCTGCGCGCCCAAGAACCGCGCTGTCTTCATTGAAGTCTGGTCGCCATCGTATAGGTCGCCAGCAATGACCAACGCGGCCACACGTTCCTCAAGGCAGAGATCCACTATCGAAACGAATGCCTGGCGGCTGGCGTCGCCCACCAGCCCGGCAAGATCGGGATTTCGCATCGCCAGCGAACGAAGCGGCGAGTCGAGATGAATATCGGCCGTGTGTACGAGCGAAATGCCATTCGGCCTCCGCCAGCAAAAGAGGTGTTCCGAGCTTCGACAGAAATTGCAACGAGGGCGCTGCAGCGCCCCGTTACACTTCAGCTAATTTCTCGCTCGCGGATTCGCCGGCCACCAACAAGCCGTCTTGGGACCGTAACACTCCTTTGGCAACCAAATCGGCGACCCCAGCTGAAATCAGCTGCCTTAATTGTGCGCTTGTGGCTTTGAAGCCCAGCATCCTGGCAACGCCTGTGGCGATTTCTTCCTCTGTCGCACCGAGGTTGGATTTCACGACTTCCATAGCGCCTTGGGCGACCTCGTCCTGCGCAATCATTTCGGGCTTGCGCAATCCAGCGGACACGACCCCACTGCGATCCCTGAGACGAACAGGAACACCTGGCTTGAAGCAGAAGTTGCCTCGACGGGCTACTGAACCACCTCTCTGTGCTATGCTTACCCCCCGCTCGATTGCATCCTGAATCCTGCCACCGGCCCGCTGCAGACCCCAGGCGTCCCGAATACGCGAAACTATTTCGTCGACATGGATTGGCGTTTCTGTAGCCACGACCTGCTCGACCAGTCCGGCCATGATTCCGCTGGGCGTCTCGTGGAGTTCGAACGATCCCGGTCGCTTTAGTTCGGCCTCTTCGTAGGCTCGATTGGGTGTCTCGGATCCGTTTGTGCTTTCGAGACCGATTTCCGTCACGTTGCCTCGGTCGACCGTAACAACCTGCACGGCTACAGCTCGATTTGTCTGGACCCCCAATTCGGCCCGCTCATCGAGTTCTTTTCTGGCGGCCTCAATCGCTAGTATGGTTCGCTCCAGCTGCTCACGAGGCCGTTGGAACCAGTCAGCGCTCCAGATGCGATGGATGATCCAACCATGGTCTTCCAGAACCGACTGCCGAAGCCGGTCTCGATCTCTGGCCGAGCGAGATGAGTGATATTCTGCGCCATCGCATTCGATGCCAAGAATATAGCGGCCTGGCCTCTCTGGATCCGCAACTGCGAGGTCGATGAAGAAGCCGGCAATGCCCACTTGAGCATGAACCTGATAACCCATTTCGATCAGCGCGTTGGCTACCTGTTCTACAAAGATTGAATCCATTTCGCGAACCGTGACTTGGGCAAGCGAAATTCGCCCTGTTCTCGCGTAGTGCAAGAAGAGCTTGAAGGCGAAGATGCCTTTCCCTTTGCCACGCTCCAGGTCGATGTCCTCGTCTGTGATGGACGCGAATACTTCGCAGCTGCGCTTGGCGCGGCTTATGAGGACGTTGAGCCGACGCTCGCCGCCTTCCGCGCCAAGAGGGCCGAAACGCATGGCCATGTATCCCTGGGCATTCTTGGCATACCCCACCGAGATCATGATCACGTCGCGCTCATCGCCTTGAACATTTTCGAGGTTCTTGACGAAGAATGGCTCGCTTGGATGAGCGTGAAAGAATTCCTCGGTGTCGGGATTTAGTCGCCGCAGCGCTTCGAGTTCATCCTGGATCGCGCGGCGTTGGCTAACCGAAAATGTTGCAACGCCTAGAGTCTCTTGCGGGTTCACCTTCGCATGACGGATGATCGCCTCCGCTACTGCTCTCGCCTCTACCGGATTGGTTCCTGTGCCGCCGGAATCGAAGACCCCCTCCGGCACATGATGAAACCGCAACCCCATACCTGCCTCTTGGGTATAAGGGCTTGGCACGATGAAAAGCCGGTTCTCGTAGAACTGGCTGTTCGATACTGCGATTAGAGATTGGTGACGGCTACGGTAGTGCCAGCGCAGCATACGCTGCGGCAAGCCGCGGGCCGTGAACAGGCCGAGGATGCTTTCAATGTCGGCGACCTGCGCGCCCTCACCCTCGTCATCTTCAGACTGCGAGCCTGTCATCTTCGCGAAGAATGTCGTGGGTGGCAGTTGGCGTTCGTCGCCAACGACGACCACCTGACTGGCCCTGGCGACCGAGCCAAGTGCGTCCACGGGCTGGATCTGAGACGCCTCGTCCATCACGAGCAGATCGAACGACATCCGGCCGGGCGACAGGAATTGCGCCACCGAAAGCGGGCTCATCATGAACACTGGCTTCAGCGCCTGGATGGCAGGGCCTGCCTTCTGCATCAATTGCCGGATGGGCATGTGGCCTCGTCTGCGCGCCATCTCAGAACGAAGCAGTCCGACAGGTCCAGCTCCGCCGTCTCTTGAAGGAATTTTCCGGTGATGAGCCGTTACAACTTCGATGGCGCCGGCCTTGATGCGCTGGCGGTCCAGATCTGCGAAGTCACGTACAGCCCTGGAATGCAGTTCCCCGTCGAACCTTGCCAGCTCCGGCTCATCGGTCGCCATCGCCAGAAACATTCGTTCGTAGTAGGCCATATCAAAAACTGATCGAGCCGATCCTGTTGTAATCTGGCCGTTGGCTAGGCCGTCTATCAACTGTCCCAGTCCAGCCTTTCGGGCCGTTTCGGATCGCTCTTCATAGGCAACCCATTTCGAGAGCTGCTCCTGATGATCGAGCCAACCCTGCAGCCGAGAAACGACCTCGCCTATCGCGACGTCCGGAAAATCGACTACTCCAAACAAGGAGGGAGCATCGGATTTCAAATCCCCTGTAAGCGCCTTCAATTCCCGCGCTGCCGCTTGGGCCGCTTCACGTGCTGAACGTGCCGAGTTTGCGATCTCGATTCTTTCAGGCAACCGCGCAGCCAGATGTCGGATCGAGCCATTTTCTTTCAGCCAAAGCTCGGCTTGCGTGAGAGCGGCCCAATCGGATCCTCGACCGTGCCACGACGAGCCGAATACGAACTTGCCAAGGCTCTCTCCCGCATCGATCCCTTGAGCAAGTGCTTGTAGTCTGCCTAGTCGGCGCAGTAGCTCCACCCGCTCAGTGATCAGATCCGGAACGTCAGTCAGAACCTGTCGTGACGCATCATCGGCTTGAGCTACAGTGCTCGCCTTCGCTTCCATCAGTTGCAGCGAGGCCCGCTCGGCGGAAGCCACGTCGCCTAGCATGGATGACGCGAGGTGCCCGAGATCGTTCCAGAAACCTTCGATAATTGGCCGACCGATTTCGATAACCTTGCGAACGCGCGCTGCACGCGCACCGGCCTCGGAGCGTTCCGCCATCCGGCCGGCGATAATCCGAGGTTCGGGGCCTAGCCCTCGTAGAGTCCGCATCCACTCCACTAGCGCGAGCAGTGGCGCGGAAGCCGATCGCTCCCCACGCCAATCTGCCCCGAAGGCGGAACGGCCAAAAGCGTCGCCTTCGCGGACTCTTGCTGCGGCAGCCTGACCCTTCATCAAAAGGTCGAGGAGACCAACTATCTGCGTCGCAGGCGCGCTAGGGTCGACCACAATAGTCCGCGCAAGTGCTGTGGCGCGACGGTAGTCGCCGTTCAATGCTTTCAATATTCCCGTGTGTGTGGCGAGCGCCTGCCGCGCCGCGGCCACCTCGGTGCTCCACGCCGCGTCAACAACCTTGCCCTGAAGGTCGGCTCTGGCAGCCTCAAGCGTCGCTACGCTGTCGGCAAGGTCGCCTGCCTGCTCAAGTCCGGAGTCCCAAACGGTGGCTGCGAAGGCCTCCGGACTTGCGTCAGGTGCTGCCGCTACTCGCTCGCCGGTCACGGCCAGCCTGAGCAAGCCTGCCAACGTGTCTGGCAATATCGCCGATCCGAGTTCCTGATTCAGGCGCTCAGCTTCTTCCCTCAAGCGTGGGAGCAGAATGGTGAGCTGTCGCGCACGATGGAAACCATCTTTCGGAAATTCCGAGGGAAGCTTTGCAAGCTCTGTCTCGAGACCTTCAATTGGCGTGTCGATAGCCGTTGCCGCCAACTGCTCCGAAAGTTCCTCGGACTTGCGGGCGAAATCCGTTCCTGACCAGAGAAGCGATGAAATGTCTTTCGGACGCTCATCCCATACCGGCGAGACGAGCGCCTCGGCAGGAAGTCCAGGCGCGGACGCGAGAAGCTCAGCGCGATCTTCTATCTCGCCGCTGTCGCTGAGAATTTTCGGAGGCTCGGCCTTGATCCGCTCAGCGATACCGACCAGTTTGGCGTGCAGTGCCTTGGCTTGGTCCAGCAACGCCGCGATGCGTGGGACGAGCCTCTCAATGGTCGTTGGAAGAACGACATCCAGGCCAACTCCCCGCCACGGGTGGTGGATCGGCAAGCCGATCTCGTTGATCCGCTGAGAGACCTCATCGAGCAATTTGCGACGTTGCGAAACGCCGTCAGTTGTCCAGCTTGTGGCATCCGTAAGTTCGATGTCCACTGGTTTCTGACCGACCTGCCTTAGTCGGGTTAGCTGGCCGAGAACCTGATAAGGAGTGAGTTCGGACGCTCCGAACGCAACGTGCATTCGTGCAGCATGTGCGTTGAGTTTATCGCGAGCCTCCAGCAAGCGATCAGTTAGGGAAGAAGGAAGCTGGCCCCTGGGCGATCCGAGTTGCCAGGTTCGCCGCAGCTCCTCTAGCATCATGCGCTTGTTCGCCTTGTTACTATGCAGCTC
>NZ_RZTB01000083.1:13790-16066 GCF_003997735.1 Mesorhizobium sp. M7A.F.Ca.MR.148.00.0.0
GCTCAAGGCAGGCGTCCCCCACCCCAGCAGTGTCAAGCCGTCGCTTGACGACCTCCAGCGCTGCCATCTTTTCGGCCACGAACAGCACGGTCTTTCCGTCGGCAACGGCCGACCCAATAATGTTTGCGATCGTCTGCGATTTTCCTGTCCCAGGCGGACCTTGGATAACGAGGTCGCGACCTTTTCTGACGTCATGGATCGCCAGTGTCTGAGAACTGTCACTGTCGACGATATGCAACATTTCGGCGGGCGCAATGTGCGGATCAATCGCTATGTCGTCCGACATAAGCGGCTCGCGTGTTTCGAAACCATCTGAAAGAAGCGAGCGGATCTTCGGTTGTTCGATAATCTTTGCGCCATCGGGCCAGAGATCCGGATCCAGATCACGGTACATCAAGAACTTCGCAAACGAGAAGAAGCCGAGCACCATATCGTCGCGAAGCACCTCCCAACCCTCTTTGGTCGAAATTGCTTCGGCAACGGCATCGAGATAGGCCGAGACGTCGAAGTCATCTCCCACCTCAAAACGCGGCAGAGCGAGCTTGTGAATGCGGTCGAGATAGAGTTCCAAGGAGAGGTTTGCGGTAAGATCTTCCGGCCGGGCTCGTAGGCGGAATTTTTCTCCAGCGGCCCCTCGCTCAAGCCGAACCGGCACCAAAATGAGGGGGGCCTGACGGATGTTCTCTTTGTTGTTCGGGTCAATCCACTTCAGCATTCCAAGGGCCAGAAAGAGGATATTGACGCCCTGCTCTTCCTCGAGTGTGCGGGCATCATGGTAGAGATCAAGGAGCCGCCGCTGCAGCCCAGTTGGGGTCATACGCGTCTGCAGCTTGGTGTCCGAGTGCCGCGCGGATATCCCTCTGTTATCGACTCCATCGTCCTCTGGTTGGGCGAGAGCGACGGGGGAATAGTCGATCTCTTCGTCTGGAGGGCTGCTTTCATCCTGGCCCGCTTTCGGCCTATCGGGCTTGCCGGCCAGGAAGGTAAAAGCCTTTCCTTCGGTCACCAGCAATCGATAAATTTCGGACGACTTCTCATCGACGATATCGATCGTCTTCGCGCTCTTGGAAAACCGCGGCACATTCAAAAGTCGATTGCGGGCGGAAAGATCGAGCAACTCCATCCTGGCGCGCTCGAGTTTCTCCTTTAGAGGGAGATCGCTTTGGAAGACTGACTGTTTTACGTCCAAGACTTACATCCCCTTTGAAAGGAGAACCAGCTAGAGCCCGCGTAGAGCGTTCGCGCAAGAAAAAACAGCCGTGTTCAATTAGAAACGACTGCGATCACTTCTGGACACCGTCCAATATTGCGACGTGTGATATGGGTCAGAGCCTGCATTCTTGGCCCTCTTTGCCTAGTCGCTATCCGACGAGGATTCTCGCTCCCTGCCCCCGTATTTAGCCGCCTCCACAATGTCTTTTTCTGACACAGAGAGTCCGTTGCGGACCCGAATGGCTCCCGCACTTGGAACGCGGTCCAATTCAGATCCAGTCTTTGCCTTATCCTTCTGGGGCTTAACCTCCGGCGGCGGGTCTTTCGAAAATGTCATGCGTAGGTCCTACTCGTCCAAATCTAAATGCATCCGCCTGTGAGCCTCAAGCCGCTTTCCTGGTCATACAAAGAAAACGCCGCGCCCAATCAATCCACCGTCTCTCGTGGTTCCGCATTCTGATTGGCGCTTTAACATCCATCACTATTAGCGCCTGGCATTTAGTATCCTCCCTCTACTGGTTTTTTTAGCCGATAAGTAATAGATCGGGATTTCACTGCAGAAGTCCGGAGCCATGAAGTGACTGACGAAATCCAAAATACGGCCACCGCGCTGATGGAGCTTACCGCCGATATCGTTGCGGCTTATGTGAGCAAGAATTCAGTGCCGGTCTCCTCATTGCCGGACCTTATTGCCAGCATCAATTCGTCATTAGCGCGTATCGGCCAGCCGTCCGAACCGGAAAAACCCGACCAAGTTCCCGCGGTCAACCCCAAGCGCTCAGTCACTCCAGACTACATCGTCTGCCTCGAAGACGGCAAAAAGTTCAAGTCCCTCAAGAGACACTTGAACACGCATTTTGGACTGACGCCCGACGCCTATCGCCAAAAATGGGGCCTCTCCAACGATTACCCCATGGTCGCGCCTAACTATTCAGCCAATCGCTCCAGATTGGCAAAATCGATTGGCCTCGGTCGCACAGCAGCCGCGCCCAAGAAAGCAGCAGCCAAGAAGTCAAAGACGCGCTAGCAAAACATTTGGCAGCTTCGCAAAGGATCGAAAATTG
>NZ_RZTB01000083.1:16076-18026 GCF_003997735.1 Mesorhizobium sp. M7A.F.Ca.MR.148.00.0.0
CGCTATTCCCATCGCCGCAGCTCGCGGCCAAGACGCGGCCGGGTTTCAATTATGCGCAAGCGTTTCTTTTCACATAAATCATTAGCCGCGATCCTGGTGATCACGCTAGCAGTGGGCGCTTATGTCACCTCCTACTTTACAGGGTGGGGCAACCAGATCGCGGGACCCAATACAGCAAGCGCACTCGGGTCAAAACCGAAGCCTATCGTCGGCGTAGCGTCCATCGTTGACGGGGACACGATCGAGATCCACGGACAGCGTATTCGTTTCAATGGCATCGACGCACCTGAAAGCAGCCAAAACTGCAGCGACGCAAGCGGGCAAGAATACCCATGCGGCCGCAAATCCGCAGAAGCACTGGACATCTTCCTCAGTCAATCCCGACCCATCCAGTGCAACTTTGTTTCGTGGGATCGTTACAACCGCTTCGTTGGTGATTGTCAGCGGGCGGACGGTGCTAGCATTGCGTCTTGGATGGTCGAACAGGGTTATGCCCTGGATTGGCCTCGATACAGCCATGGTAGTTACGCGTCACAACAGGCAGATGCCCAAAGGGCCAAGATTGGCATCTGGGTTGGCACTTTCACAGCCCCTTGGGATTGGCGAGCAACACATGCAGCCAACAATAAACCCGGTAATGACACATCCTACGGCCTTACAGGCCGTCGCCAAATAGCTCAGAGCTATTCGTGTCAACCGCGTCGCTATTGTAAGCAAATCTCCTCATGCGATGAGGCGCGCTGGTATCTCAATAACTGTAGCTGGGGACCCAAATTGGACCGGGACGGCGACGGAATTCCGTGCGAAGGCATTTGCTGACCAAGCCAATTCCTTAGCGCGCTTTCAGCAAGCCGGACTGGCCACCAGCGTTTCGGTGCATTTGCGCGAGTGCCAATAGAGCCTGGCAAAAGGGCTGGCTGACGTTTGTCTTGGAAAATTCCACCAGCTCGTTGAGCCCGGATGGGCTAGAAAACCGCAAGGCTTCGTAGCGACAGACAGGGATCTGCCGATTATCTCTGAAGCGTTTGTCGGGTCCGCCATTCTTATTGGGATGAGCCCAGGTATAGCTCACGATCTCAGCATCAGATGGAACTTTGCCGGTCTCAATAAAATTGCTGGGGGCAAATTGCGTCCTGAGGTCTCCATACCCAACGGCACCGTACTGGTTTCCGTCCTTCACCAAAATCATGTCTGGCATGAAATAAAGGATTTGCCGGCCGACGTGTATCGACGGTGGTGTGACATTGCTGCGAACAACCGTCGGCAAGGAAGCTTGGAGCGTCGTCGACTTTTTATCGACCAACATCGTGGCTCCCGCATTGCGCTTCCAAGTCGTCAGATCCTCTATCTTGCCACCAGCCGCGACATGCCAACTCGCCGCGCAGCGTGTGAGCGTGTCAAAGGCGGCGACAAGTCGCCCGTAGGCCGCCTCCGCGTCCTGCTCCAAATCATAGTAGAGCACGCTCACCCGGCGGTAGCTGTCCAACCAGTTGCCAATAAGCATGCCCGGCAAAAAGGCAGCAATACCGATCAGCGCCACCCCACCTCCCAGCATTGCGCCTGCGATCAATCCGGCGATCCCAAACAGCACGGCCAGGATGAGCGACATTCGCGTCTGCGATTGCCTCGCATTGATTTCATCAAGCACATTGGCAAATGTCTCATCACGCATCTCGATCACATCGGCGGACTCGATTTCTCTCATCACGACGCCACCGCTGACATATTCCACGGGTGAGGATGTTGGATGGGGCTTTGGCCCAGATGGGAATTCAGACAGTTGCAGCGTCTGCTTGGCGCTGCGCTTTCCCAAAGTGCCTCGGTAGTAGAGACCGCCGACGCCTGCATGAATATAATGCCCTCGTGGGCCAGTCCCGATACGAAGACCTTGCACGCCAACGGACGCGCCAACCCCGCCAGACGAGAAGTTAAAGCGGAAAGGTCCCGCAC
>NZ_RZTB01000083.1:18117-22146 GCF_003997735.1 Mesorhizobium sp. M7A.F.Ca.MR.148.00.0.0
CGAACGTAAAACCCCATCCCCGCAATCCCCCCCAAGCCCTGTGAGCGAAACCCAAGGGCAGTTCGCCTCACAACTTTGGTACCGGAACCAGTCCAATATCTGTCTCTCGCGAACGTTGCCTGACCCTGATCTCAATTCGCCTCCTCGCCTTGACGTCGCCGGCCTGTGC
Organism: Mesorhizobium sp. M7A.F.Ca.MR.148.00.0.0; assembly: GCF_003997735.1. NCBI lineage: Bacteria > Pseudomonadati > Pseudomonadota > Alphaproteobacteria > Hyphomicrobiales > Phyllobacteriaceae > Mesorhizobium > Mesorhizobium sp. M7A.F.Ca.MR.148.00.0.0. The sequence continues at coordinate 18,287 of NZ_RZTB01000083.1, forward strand.
GCCGTCGGTGAGCCGGTCGCCAGGCAATATCAACTGGCCGCCGGACATTGGCAGGATGGTGAAGCCTTTCAGTTCCGGCATATCGCGCAGGATGCCTGTGACGGAGATCGCTCGCGCTAATCCAAGCCCGGCATTGTCGGCAGGATGGAGTGTGCCAATGTCCATCTTGCGCGCCAGTACGGGCTGAAGGCCTCTGTCCATATTCGATGAGTCACCGGACATCGCCTGCTCGTCCGTGTGGCCAATCACCTCAATGACGTCCACACCATAGGAAGTTGCAATTCCAGCAATGGTCTTCGACATCTGCCGCAACTTCGTTTTGAAGCCACCGGAAAGCTCCGCAATTCCAGTATCGAAATTATAGCCATCGAGCTCGCTAAGACTGATGATCGGTGGCCAATCGTGTGGCTTGTCAGCAGAGGCCTCGTTCCTTGCCTTCTTCAGTGCGTCAGCAAGATCCTTGGACGTCTTGCCCGTGCCAACGTAGCCGAGCTCGCGCAGAACCTTCATCTTCTCGATCATGGCTTTGGCCTGATCAACGTCGACGTCGTTGTCAGAGAGGACTTTGGCGGCCGGCGCGCTTTTCACCGCTTCCTCAAGGGTCAGTCCCACTTTTTTGATTGCCTCTGCGGCCTCTTTGGCCCGGACCAATTCACGCCATTCTTGATCTGGTACATTGCGTCGACTTGCAGGCTTGACCATGGCATTCAGCTGAGCCAGCAACCGCTTGTTTTCCTCGTCAAGCTTGCGAGCGTTCTCATTGAGGGACTGCGCAATCTTCTGCGCTGCCGCAGCCTCTTTCTTTGTCTTGGCGATGAGCGCGCCTGCAGCAAGCAAAAGGCAGAAAACGAGAAGCAGCATCGTCTCAGCCATCGTCAGGCCGAGTATCAGGCCGCGGCCATAGCCCTTGCGCTCAAACGTAATGGCTGTTCCGCTAACCTCACTCACCTGCCCCACCAACTTGCTCTCTTTGGCGGTTCACCCTTCTCCACCTCCGCCGGACTGCTTAACGATCGGAAGGTGTCGCCCTCCGTGTCATCCGAAACCTTGATTGGCGTCTCCACAGGGGAGGCAACAGTGGAAGGTGCCGCCACTCGCTCGACATCGTTCGCTATCGCATTGCTCAGAGGCTGGGGCGTGCGCACGGCCGGGAGGCTATGTTGTGTAAGGGTTGCGACGAGGCCGCGTGTTTCATTGCTGTGTTTCTGCATCACAGCCATGAACTCCTCAGTCAAACGCTGCTGCGCTTGGACAGTTTCTGCGGTCTTTTCTGCGGCCGCTGCCGCTCTCTCCACTCCAGTCGCCACCTTGATCACTGCGTCGGCAAGACCGGTCATCCGCGTTTGCTGCTCTTGCGAGGCTGTTTCGGTTTTTATCGCATATTGTGCGACAGCATTACCCAGGAGCTTGACCATCGGCGCCAGATCGTTCTTCAGCACCTCATCAGGAACAACCACCTTTTCCAGCTTGGCAGCCATATTGTCGGCTTGATCACCGAGCTTTCCAACAGAGTCGGACATCGAGCTGTTGGCTTTATCCAGCAAATCCGCTGCAGCTCCAACGCGGTTCGCTATCGAAGCAAACTGGGTTTCGACTTGCCCGAAATTGTGCTGCAACGCGTCACTGAGCTTGGCAGACGCCTCTTGGACAGGCTTGATCGATTCCATGGCAATATTGTCCAGGGCAGATCGAATGTGCTCCCCATTGCGTGCCGCTTGCTCGGCAATCTCTGCAAAGCCCTCTTCGAGCATTTGATGGCTGACACGACGAAAGTCGGCGAACTCCCTGGTTACGCTTTCCATCTCGGCTCTTACACGCCGTGTCATGTCGGCAAGTTCGTGCCTCGCCGTTCGCTCAATGTCCGCGGGATCGCGCCGCATCTGATTGTAGAAAACCCTCAGAGCAATACCGGTGATCGTCGACGTGATCGCGATGCCAAAATTTTGGACGATCGTGTCGGTTGAGCCTTCCGTTCCAAACTGAAACAGCGAGACCCCAAGGCTCGTCAGGGTGAACAGGAAGCCCATATAGTAGAGGTTATCGCCGGTCTGCTCGTCGTGCAGTTGTAGCTTTCCAGCAAAGATCGAAACCCCGAGATAGAAAAACATCAGGCAGGCCGGTGCTACCGCCGCGACGATCGGATTTACGCCTGAGAGTTTTGCAATGGCGATGAATACACACCCGCCGAGTGTCAATGCCGCGAAAACCACGACCGGCAGACGTGGATGATCCAGCAAAGGTTTGTCGTGCGCTCTCGCCATCAGTTTAACCCATCCAAGCCAACCAGCTTTTCGAACTCGCCGTGATGGTTCTGGACCCAATGTGTCCAGAACTCCGCGTGATCCAGGGTCTGAAATGGCTTCTTTGCCCGATCGATATAAAGAATTGTGATGCCCACCCCATCCAGCGACGTCCCATATGTGCGGTCGGCGGCGCTGTTGAGGTATTTTTGGTAATCCAGTCCCGATCGGTACTGCGAGTAAATCGTCGTATGCTCGATCATGTCAGAGGCGACCACCAATCGCTTGGGACTGCCCTGTTTGGCCAAGCTGCTATCGAAGAGCGACAGCTTGATTTTCTGAATTCCAGCCATGATCGGAGATTGGCTCGCGGAAGCCGCATTCGGGATTTCATCGGGAAGTTTGTTCAAAGGATCGCCGAAGGCGTTTTCCCACTTCTTTTGACGCCGCGCAGGATTGTTGGTCCAACTATCGACGGTCGACCCATCACCGGGATTGCATCCATCGAACATCACCGTCAGCTCACCAGGCGCCGAGCTCAGGGTATAAATCCTCACATACCCACCCGGCTCGACCTGCCCAATGGTCTTTCGGAACTCGTTCTTGAGATCAGCCATCGTCGTTGCCGAAATTGGATCAGTGGCGTCGATGAGGACGGCGGTCAGGCTGGAGGGTCCGTCCAATGGGCAATTCGTGTTGGCGTCGATATGGCCATTGCCAGACCTGGTCCACATCCAGCCGAAGCCGGCCAACATCGCAACGGATAGCACACCAAGGGCAATGGCCGCGGCAATGGTACCCGCATTGCCTTTCTTGCGTCTGCGGGTTCGCCTAGACATTCACGCTGTCCGGGTGAAGCTTATCAAGATCTCGGTACTGCTCAATTCCCCGTTCGCATTCCTGACCAATCAGACGAACCTGCTCGTTGAGTTCCTCCTGCGCCTGGCGAATTGATGCGCCAACATCTCCCTCATTCCACTCCCGCTCGCCGGTGACGTATGGCTTGATGCGATCAAGTTTGTAGGGCGTTCCGAAATGCTTGGGCGCCGGCTCGGTCCTCGCCTGGATGTTGGCTTCCCGATACATCGACAAAAGCTGATTGCAGGCTCGCTCCAATTGGTCTTGATGCTGCGCAAAAAGAGCCAGAAGCCTCGATCGATGATCGACAATCGCGCGGTGCTCGCGCCGGCGACTACCAAGCTGCTTGACGATTTCCTCCACTTTTTCGTTGTGGTCGTCGCGGACATCCTGCAGCTCTTCGATCAGTTCCTTCTTTCGATCGATGTAGTCATCGCGCCGTCGAACGAGCCGATTTTCAACGCCAGTGTAGCCTGGGTAAGGGTCGAGCACGAACCAGCCGTCGATAAAAGCGAAAAGCGAAAACATCAGGCCGATCGCAAACAGCAACCAGGACTTGATGTCCGTGAGACCCGCTGGATTGGCGAGCATATTACGGATGACCTCAGCGCCGGCGCCGTCAGCGAGCGAGCCGCTGACCTCACGGTAGTGCGCTAGCGCCAAGTTTATCGAAATCGCCAAGCCGATATAGAAAAGGATTGAAATGATCCCAACGAATTTTACGAAAAACGACCGATGGGTGACGAGACGAGCGCAGAAAAC
>NZ_RZTB01000083.1:22155-25598 GCF_003997735.1 Mesorhizobium sp. M7A.F.Ca.MR.148.00.0.0
CGCAGAAAACCGCCAGGAGCAAAGCCGCCCCGATGTTGATGAAAGAGAATGCCGCAGCCTCAAGGATGCCACCAAAAAATCCCTGCTCATTGCCCTTGGCCAGGAAGTTGCCGTTCATCGCTGTCTCGACCAGAAACAGAAATAGCAGAAGCGATAGCCGGAAAATGTGAGCGGCACCGTGCTGCACACGCGCGGCACGAACGAGACCGTGCTTCTCCTTAAACCATGCATGCTCTTTTTCGGCGTCGTTCAGGGCCCTTCTCAGGCCGTGAAGTTCATCGAGGCCCACGGCGACCGAGGCTTTGAAGTCCGAAACGCTAGCGGCATTCGTCTGACGGATTAGACCGAATTGTTCCTCGAAATCGAGGCCGGCAAGACGACCTCCAAGGAGTTGCAGGTTGTCCTCAAGAGTGTGATGCGCAGCCTTCTTCTCATCCTCAACGCGTTCCACGATGGCATGTTCGACATCGTCGAGATTCTTTGCCGTTTTCGGGGGTTGGTTCACCTCGCCGCGCTGCTTTCCGCGGTTAATGACATCCAGGTCGCCGTCGATCTTGGCAGGGTCCAGGCTGTTGAATAGCTGAGTGCTCGCCCGAAAATCGTGGTTGGATTCTCGCAGTGAGTCACGCAACTTATTTAGTTTTTCGAATTTAGAGCCCACGCACTCACAACCCCAACTTTACGCCCCCCGGCAGAGTGGTTTCTATGCATAGTAGAGCTAAAGGGCAACCGCACATTCACTTCTATCCACTTGCTAGTGCGGATCAGGCTCAATTGAGTTCCAACAAATGATCATGGCTGCTGATCAACTGGTTGATCGGCCGCGACTAGTCATGTCATGAGCCGTGCTGCGATGCTCTAAGGACAGAGTGCTACGAGCGGGTTCGCGACTGGGAAATTATCCACAGTCGTATACGTGTACTGGATCTCACCGCCCAGGCGAACGAAGGCAGATAGTTCCTCCGCACGACAGACATAGTTTTTGGTCATTTCATCGATCTTCTGGACATAGACCGGCCGCGAGACGCCAGCAGCCAACAATTTGGCGTCTACTTCCGCATCGGTCTGAGCCCAGGTGGCGTTGAAAACGATCCTTGGCCCGATTGCGATGATGCTCCGAACGGAGATGTTCGAACTGATCAGCATGGGCAATGCTGGAGCCATTTCGGTTTGCATTTTTTTTGCGTAGGCGCAGACGTCGGTCTTGGTGTACTTCGAGAGGCATTCATTTGCCGTCGCCACCCTTGGCCATGTCAGCAGGATCGCCAACGGGACGTGCATCAATCGCAATCCATCCAAAGTATTCTCCTCGCCCGATCTTGGCCTGCACAGAGGAGCATCTATCCTATTTGTGTTCACAGTGCCACGAGCAGCTTGTGCCCGACCGGCAATAGTGCTCTGTCTGAAATACTTTGGGAGGGCAATAAAATGAAAACAACATTTCTCGCGGCTATGGCCGCTGCAATAATCGCTTGCGCGACCGGCGCGTTTGCACACAGTGGCGGCACTGATGCCAACGGTTGCCATACCAACCATAAGACCGGCGCGTATCACTGTCACTGAAGGTCACGCCTTTCTGAGGGACACAAACATGCTGAAGAACATCATGTCAGCTCCGCTGGGCCTCCTCTTCATGCTGGGCGGGCCGATCACCTACGTGATGAATGTCGTCGACACATGGCAGGGCCATGCATCAGTGGTCGTAAAAATCCTGATTAACTTGAGCCTGGATGCGATGTTGGCGTTCATTTGGCCGATCACTTGGGCAATCTGGCTTTTCAAATATATGGCGGGCGCCGAAACTCCACTAACAACCGTGCTGGGCGTTTGAGGATCAAGTTTGCTGAAAATAATGCTTTTCGACGCCGGCCGGAACGGTCCGGTTGGTCTGCATCTGTGTAGCTATTGCCTCGCTGCTGGCGGTAGCGCCATGGCCGTACGGCTATTACCAATTCCTCCGCGTGGTGGTCTTTTTCGCCGGGATCTACTGCGGAGCCATGGTGTGGCGATCAGGCCCTGAAAATCGCACCCTGGCTTGGGCGCTGTTTGGAGCGGCAGCGATCTTCAACCCGTTCATGCCGGTTCATTTGCCGCGCGAGCTGTGGGCAATCTTCAACGTCGCAGCGGCTACTCTGTTCGGCTTTGTCGCATACCGGCACCGGAATTAAGCCGATAATCTGAGATGGCCAAGAGTGGACCTGAGACGCCGAAGGTCAAGGCGCGCCCGAGGGTCACCGTGTCACAGCCGTTGGCGCTTTATGCGGGAGATCTCCTCGAGCGGACGAAGGAGTACTTCGAGGCTTTCAACCATCTAGGCTCGGAGTCGGAAAAGGCGCATCTTTTTGCCCGTTATTTTCTATTTTCGCATGCCCTAGAACTCCTCTTGAAAGCGTATCTAGCTTCAAAGGGCGTGTCGAAACGCGGTCTCCGGCTCGGCTTCGGTCACAAGATCGAGGACATTTACGAAGCCGCAGTGGCCCTAGGAATGCCGCCGATTGGGAACGTGAAGATGATTGCCAACAACCTTGACCTGATGAATTCTCAGCAAGATTTTAGGTACCCGTCGGGGTACAAGCTGAATGTCCCGCCGCCGAGCTTCTGCCGAGAAACGTATAACGCTCTCCACACAGCGATCGAGCCGAGGATCCCCACCGAGGTACTGAAAGCCAACCTCAAATTTCATTGGGATTTTCGGGGGAAGACTGTCATTTGGAAGGACGAATAGCCCGAGGATGATCTTCCCCATCTACGTTGGCGTTCTTATGGCGCTGCTGTCAGCATCCGCCATTGGCGGTGGCGGCAAGGCGATCTTGTTGGGATGGCCGCCTCGCTGACAATGGCCGGGATGGGCACTCGCCGGCTGGCTAGGTTCTTAGCAGGCCATAGCCGGCTGTCTGGTGGAGATCGTCTTTCAGGGCTTTGATCGTCTGTGAAAGGTCGCGAACCTTGTCCATCAGCGTCTGAATGGTCGCCCCGATGGGCTGGATCTTAACGCCTCAATCGTCGCGAGAAGCTCAAGGTAGACGTGGTTCAATTGAACTTTCTCCCTTCGAGAGCTCTCAATGGTGATCGACATGTGCGACCAGGCTCGATCAATTGCCTGTTCGCTTATCCTTCATCGACAAGCGGACGCGTGCCGCCACCTCCCTTCCGTCACGCGAAGGACCCAGACGGCGAGACCAGACGGCGTGCGTGGCGCAATCTTCTATGTGACGAGCGGCGAGATCGCGTGTGTCCCGCCGTGATGGGATCATCTATTCGTCGAGCGCGGCGCTGGCGCCATCATCGTCGATATCTGCAAACCCTGGGATGATGTTACCGGCCAGCAGCTTCTCCTTCGACAGCAGCCCGGCGTCCTCGAGCGCCTCGAAATCCGGCAGCTGGCGCAGCGTGTCGAGCCCGAACTGCGACAGAAAAGTTTTGGTCGTCACATAGGTGTAGGG
>NZ_RZTB01000084.1:0-10972 GCF_003997735.1 Mesorhizobium sp. M7A.F.Ca.MR.148.00.0.0
GCCGACAGACGGCTCCAAGGTCTCCGTCACGTGGAAGGATAGCGACGGCGTGATCAACGAATCCATCGCGCAATATCGCGACGACGGCTGGTGGGTTTATATCGACAGTCACACGCAAAAGAAGGTCGAGCCGACCAGCTGGCGCCCTGCCGCAAGCGACGATGACGATCAATGAGTGCGCCGCTGGTGAGGCTGGTCGCTTTCGAATAGCCTGAAGCCGTTGATATCGAGGCCGATTCGGAGCTTTCCGTTCCGCCGTCGCCCTCTTGCTCGGAGGAACTCTCTATGGGTGTCGAAAGCCTGCTCGTCTTCATCATCATCGGTGCCATCGCCGGCTGGCTCGCCGGTCTTATCGTTTCCGGTTTCGGCTTCGGCCTTATCGGCAACATCATCGTCGGCATCGTCGGCGCGTTCATCGCCGGCTGGCTGTTTCCGAGGATCGGATTTTCCATCGGCGGCGGCACTCTCGCCGCGATCATCCATGCCACCATCGGCGCCATCATCCTGCTGGTGCTGGTCAAGGTCCTGAAAAGAGCCTGAGGCTCGACAACGCAAAGAGCGCGCCATGAAACAGAATACGCTCTATCTCGTCATTGGCGCGCTCGTCGTCGTGGTCATTGCGCTCGGCATCTACGTCTATCGCGAGCAGACCAAACCCAAGGGCGTCGAACTCAAGATCGACGACAAGGGCATTTCGATCCAGCAGAACTAGCCTGCACCGGTGGGGCAGATGCAGGAGCGCGACATGGGGGCTTCCGACGCGCCGGAAGATGACGATCCGCCCAGAATTACCGTCGCGGAATGGGAGAGGCTGAACAGGCCGCCAAGGCGCGAGGCGCTGTTGCGCTATCATTGGCGGGTGTTTCGCTTCCTGAGAGCATCCGCGCCGGTCTTCGATTTGCAGGGGCAAGAGCAGGTATTCCGCGATGGCATAGTCGCCACCGTGGCCTTCAACCGGCCCGAAATGATCGAATGGCAGATCCACCTGGTGCGCCGATACCTTGCCGAGCACGAGAGCTACATCGTCTTCGACAACAGCAAGAAGGACGAGGCGAGGCAAGCAATCCGCGATCTCTGCCGTCGCCAGCATGTCCCCTATGTGGCATTGCCGAAGAACAGGCTGGTCGTCAGCAGATCGCACGGTCAAGCGCTCAACTGGATCGTGCGGAATTTCTTGCCTGGGTTCGGGCCGAAGCTTTTCGGCTTCATCGATCATGACATCTTTCCAACTGAACCATTTTCGATCCGCGACCGGATGAAGGGCAAGAGCCTCTACGGCAGCGTGCGGCGCGATACGCCGACACCAGACGGCTGGTTCTTGTGGCCCGGCTTCTGTTTTTTCGATGGAAGCCTGTTGCGGCGGCGGCTGGATTTCGCCCCGAGCTACAAGTTTCATATGGATTCCGGCGGCGGCAACTGGCCGGTGCTCTACAGGTCTATGGACCCGGCGATGGTTCGGTTCGCTGAAAACAAATCGCTTCGCTTCGGCGCGGGACATGATCAATCCGAGGATTTTTTCATGGTGGTCGATGGCTGGCTGCACGTGACTAACGCCTCGAACTGGAGGCGACAGCAGGTTGACAGGAGTGAACACATTCTCGCGCTGTTGCGGCAAGCCGGCGGTCCCGACCAGCCGGATGTGAAGTTCGAGCCCATCTGAAATCAGGTCTGAGGCGGGTGGTGTTGACAGAAGACGCTGAGGGGCCTGTTGCATTGCGGCCTGAAATCCAGGGGCTGCGTGGCATAGCCGTTGCCCTGGTGGTGGTTTTCCACATCTGGCCCGCGGTTCTTCCTGGCGGGTATGTCGGAGTCGATGTGTTCTTCGTCATCTCGGGCTATCTCATCACAGGTCTGCTTGCCCGCATGGCGTTGCGCGATGGTCGAATCTCGCTGATGGTTTTTATTCGCGGCGAGTGCGGCGACTGCTGCCGACTGCGATCCTGGCCCTTCTTGCCACGCTCGCAGGAACGCTGGTCTTCCTGTCCATGGCACGTTGGGAAGAGACGGCAATCCAGGTCGCTGCCAGTGCGCTCTATGTGCAGAACTGGCGGCTTGCCTGGCAGGCGGTCGACTATCTCGGCGCCGAGGAGGCGGCGAGCCCGGTACAACATTACTGGTCTCTATCGATCGAGGAGCAGTTCTATATCGTCTGGCCATTGCTGATGGTGGCAGGCCTTTGGCTGGCGCGCCGTCTCGGGCGGCCAGCGAAAGACGTATTCCTCGTGGGGCTGACCGCGGTTTTTGCCGGGTCGCTGATCAGCTCGGTTGTCATCACCCGGAGCGATCCGGCCGCCGCTTATTTCGTAACCCATACCCGTCTGTGGGAGCTGGCGCTCGGTGGCCTGCTGGCGCTGACGGTCCATCGGTTCAGGGCAGGGCTGCCATTGCGCGCCGCAATGGCGATGACCGGTATTGGCGCCATCGGGTTTTCAGCGCTTTTCTTTTCCGCCTCGACGTCATTTCCTGGCGCTCTTGCCTTGCTGCCGACCTTGGGAACGGTGCTCATCATTGCCGCCGGCGGCATCAAACTAGGCCGGTTTCGCGGACTTGATGCCAGCACCCTTTGCTATGTCGGCGACCGGTCGTATTCGATCTACCTCTGGCATTGGCCGCTGGTTGTTTTCTATTCGGCGCATCGCCCCGCGGCCGGGCTCCTTGCAGGTCTCGTGCTGATCGCCCTGACGCTGGCAATCTCGGATCTTTCCTACCGATATGTCGAACAGCGCTACCGGCAGCCGCGGTCGGATACGGAACGGAAACCTCTGGCCTATGCCACTGCCGCCGTTGCCGTCTGCGTGATGGTGTCGGGTGGGCTCGGCTATGCGCTCGACAGGAAAGACGTCGATATCAGCCTGATCGGGACACCGAATCATCCAGGGCCGGCAGCGCTTCTTGCCAACGCTTCGGTTCCGCGCGACGTGCAACTGCTGCCATCCCTCGGCAAACTCAGGCGTGACGTACCGATCGTCTATCGACTGAAATGCCATCAGGAGCAGGACAGCACGCAAGCTGTGGGCTGCCAGCTCGGCGATCCCCAGGGAACCAGAACCATTGTCGTCGCAGGCGATTCACACGCAGCACAATGGATCCCGGCCATCGACAAGATTGCCAGGGACCGCAAGTGGAAATTGGTCACCTTCACCAAGGCTGCATGCCCTTTCACCCTTGCCGCGGTGACGGATGAAGGTAAGCCGTATGAGGCCTGCGCAACATGGCGCGACAACGTTCTCGCCGAGATCAGGAAATTGCGGCCAGACCTGATGTTCACCAGCCAGTCTCGCTATTCCGACACACCGGAGCCGGCAATGATCGACGGTTTGCGCAGCATCTGGAGCGACTTGAACAGAACGGGCGTGCGTATTATCGCCATTCGGAACACGCCTTTCGTCAAGTTCGATCCCGGTGATTGCCTGGCCGCCGATGCCGACAAATGCGTCAACGCGCGACAGGAGGTGGAGACGAGCGATGTCTTCGCCCTCGCCGCAGGGGCATTGCCAGGGGTCCGTGTCGTTGACATGAACGATGCCTTATGTGGCAAGGACAGCTGTTCGGCCGTGGTCGGCAACATCATCGTCTGGCGCGACCATCACCATATGACGGCCACCTATGCGCTGGCGCTGGCGCCCTATCTGGCGAAGGCGGCGGGTCTCTAGCGAGCATCAACATCGTTGACCAACGCCAGGGCCGGCAATCGAACACGACTTAACCCGCCTTTAAACCGCCGCATCTACTCTTCAACCCGAACGCCATAGGCATCGGGGATATCAAGCACAGCGCATGGCGAACCGCAGAGACAGTCGCATCGAACCCAGTTTCGAGGGGCCGCCGCAGGCGCGGTCCTCGGCGGGTCTTTCGGTGAACGAGGAGGATCGCGTCGTGCCGAGCAATCGCAAAGCCTCCGCAAAACGCAAGCCGGCCAAAGGGAAATCGTCGCGGGCCAAGCGCGGCAGAAGCCGGCGCGGCCTGTTCGGTGTGCTCGGCCGGCTGTTCTACTGGTGCTTCGTGTTCGCCATCTGGGGCGGCATCGCGGTGGCCGGCATCGTCGTCTACTATGGCGCCAAGATGCCGGCGGCGACGACCTGGTCGATTCCCGACCGCGCCCCCAACATCAAGATCGTCTCGGCAGATGGCCAATTGCTCGCCAATCGCGGCATGAGCGGCGGCGAGGCCGTCGGCCTGCATGAGATGTCGCCCTATATCCCGGAAGCCGTCATCGCCATCGAGGACCGGCGCTTCTACTCGCATTTCGGCATCGACCCGATCGGTCTGTCGCGCGCCATGGTCACCAACGTGCTGGGCGGGCGTTTCTCGCAGGGCGGTTCGACGCTGACCCAGCAATTGGCGAAGAACCTGTTCCTGACACCCGACCGCACGCTGGAACGCAAGGTGCAGGAAGTGCTGCTGGCGCTGTGGCTGGAGCACAAGCACACCAAGGACCAGATCCTCGAAATGTACCTGAATCGGGTGTATTTCGGTTCCGGCGCCTATGGCGTCGAGGCCGCCTCGCGCCGCTATTTCGGCAAGAGCGCGCGCGACGTCACCCTGTCGGAAGCCGCATTGCTTGCCGGCCTGTTGAAGGCGCCGTCGCGGCTGTCCCCGGCACGCGATCCGAAGGCCGCCGAGGAACGCTCGCAACTGGTGCTTGCCGCCATGCGTGACGAGGGAAAGATCAGCGCCAAGGAAATGACCTCGGCGATGAGCGCGCCGGCAACGCGCGCGCCGTCCTACTGGACCGGCTCGGAGAATTATGTCGCCGACACCATCATGGAGGAATTGCCCGACCTGATCGGCGACGTGCGCGGCGACATCGTCATCGACAGCACCGTCGACCTGAACCTGCAAAAGCTCGCCGAACAGTCGATCCGCAGACTGATCGACGAGAGCGGCAAGAAGCTCAACGTCACCCAGGGCGCGCTGGTGTCGATCGACGATTCCGGTGCGGTGCGTGCCATGGTCGGCGGCTACGACTATTCGACCAGCCAGTTCGACCGTGCTTCGGAGGCACGTCGCCAGCCGGGCTCGGCGTTCAAGCCGTTCGTCTATATGGCCGCGCTCGAAGCCGGTCGCACGCCCGACAGCATCCGCAACGATGCGCCGATCAAGATCGGCAATTGGACACCCGACAATTACGGCGGCAAGTATTTCGGCAAGGTGACGCTGGCCACCGCGCTGGCCAAGTCGCTGAACTCGGTGGCGGCGCAACTGACCATGGAGGTCGGGCCGAACGCGGTTGTCGAGGCGGCGCACCGCATGGGCATCCAGTCCGACCTGATAGCCAACACCTCGATCGCGCTCGGCACTTCGGAAGTGACGCCGCTGGAGCTGACCTCGGCCTATGTCCCCTTTGCCAATGGCGGCTACAAGCCGGACATCCATTTCATCCGGCGCGTGACGACCACCGAGGGCAAGGTGCTTTACGACAGCGGCGGCGGCAGCGCGCCGCGCGTCGTCAAGCCTGAGATCGTCGGCATGATGAACTCGATGATGACGGGCACGGTTGAGATCGGCACTGCCCGGAAAGCGGCTTTCGCCTGGCCATCGGCCGGCAAGACCGGCACCAGTCAAAATTCGCGCGACGCCTGGTTCGTCGGCTACACCGCCAACCTCACCACTGGTGTGTGGTTCGGCAATGATGATGGCAGCGCGATGAAGAAGGTCACCGGCGGCGCACTGCCGGCGCAGGCCTGGCACGAGTTCATGGTTGCGGCCCACGAGGGTGTGCCGGTGCGGCCGCTGCCCGGCACCTGGAAATCGACGCCGGCCGACACAATCGTCCCCGACGAGATACCCTCGGCGAACAACACGGCGCCGGTTCCGTCGACGTCGGTCGGTCAGCAGGCACCGGCGCGGCCAGCAGCGCCGGTTGCCCAAGCGCCGGTCCGCGCGGCCCGTCCCGCCCAAACTGTCGATGCCGACGGCCCCTCCATGCCGGAGGATGACGGCGCCACCGCGTCGGTCAAACATCCGGTGCCGCCAGGCGACGTCGGCGGTCCGCGCAAGAAGCGGCAGACCTCGATCCTCGACCTCCTTGGCGGCTGATCCGATCCGCTAATTCCGTGGCTTGGCGCTGCCCAACTTCTTGCTGTCAAAGGTCAGTTTGTCGCTGTGAATCTTGCCATCGCTGATGGTGAGGTGCTTGGCGCAGGAAAGCGCGCCGGACGACTTTGTCACCAAATCATACATCAGCAGCGCCTGATGATCGTCTCCGAAGGCCGCGATCATGCGCACACCGGTCACATCCTGTGAAAGTTTGGTCAGGCCCTCGAGATAGGGTTTCTTGCCGGTCGATTGCTGCATCGGCCCATCAAAGACGACGTCGTCGGCGACCAAGGATGCTGCCTTTTCGAGGTCGTGGCTTGTCCACGCCTTGGTGAAGGCGGTGGCTATGTCGAGGGGTGCTGTCTGTGTCATGGCTCTGTCCCGATTGATTGATTCAGAACCCCGCGCCCTTTCCGCATTCACGGACCAACGGCGAGCGGGCCCGCCAGTTCCCTCATCGAGGCGAATGGTGACATTTCGGCCTCTCGCCACCTCGGCGGCGTTCGGCTACATCTGCCGGTCGGAGACCTTGAAATGACTGAGCTCGACACCCGAAAGACCATCGTGCTGACCGGCGCCAGCCGCGGCATTGGCCACGCCACCGTCAAGCGTTTTTCGCGCGAGGGCTGGCGCGTCATCACCTGCTCCAGGCAGGCTTTCGCCGAGGATTGCCCGTGGCCGGCCGGGCCGGAAGACCACATCAAGGTCGATCTCGCCGATCAGGAGGATGTCGGCATCGCCGTCTCCGAAATCCGCCACCGGCTGGAAGCGCATGGCGGCCAGTTGCATGCGCTGGTCAACAATGCCGGCATTTCGCCGAAGCTCAAGGACGGCAACAGCCGCATGGATTCGATCGACACGCCGATGCATGTCTGGCGCGACGTGTTCCAGGTCAATTTCTTCGCGCCGATCATGCTGGCGCGCGGCCTGTTCAAGGAGCTGGCGGCGGCCAAGGGCTCGATCGTCAACGTAACCTCGATCGCGGGAACCCGCGTGCATCCCTTTGCCGGCACGGCCTATGCCACATCGAAGGCGGCGCTCGGCTCGCTGACGCGCGAGATGGCGCATGATTTCGGCCCGCACGGCATCCGCGTCAATGCCATTGCGCCCGGCGAGATCGACACCGCGATCCTGTCGCCGGGCACTGACAAGATCGTCGAGACCATCCCTCTCAGGCGCCTTGGCACCACGGCCGAAGTCGCCGACATCATCTTCTTCCTGTGTTCGCAGCAGGCGTCCTATGTGACGGGCTCGGAAATTCACATCAATGGCGGCCAGCACGTGTGACAAAACAGGATGCTCATCCTGTTATGGTGAGAACAGCCTTGCCGCTGAAGCTGCGCTGTCGCAGTGCGTCCAGCGCTTGGGCGATGTCTGTCCATGGCACGGTCAAGGCCACGCGTGTTTCGAGCCGGCCGGCTGCGACCAGAGCGAGCAGCGAGGCGATGTCCTCGCCAATGCCTGGACCGGACGTGTAGTAGGCGAAGGTCTGAAGCCTCGCTCCTTCATGATCCGGAACGAACTGGCGGAATCCGACGGGCGTTAGTTCGCCGCTGCTCGAACCGAACATGACGATGGTCCCGCCAGGGGCGACGCGTTCGATCGCGCATGCGAGGCTTTGGCCGCCAACCGACTCGGTAATCAGCGAGAACGGCCCCTCGGCCAGGTCTATCGCTTCGACAACCTGCCTGGCTCCCAGGTTGCGGAGATCCTCAGCGTGCCGGGCGGCGGCGACAGCGGTCACGAATCCGCCCTGATGGCGGGCGAGCTGGATCTGGAAACGACCGACCGCGCCGCTTGCGCCGGTGATCAAGACCTGCTGGCCGGCGAGGTCGCCGCCATGGCGTAGAGTCCTCAGCGCCGTCGTGCCCGCGACTGGCAACGTGGCGGCGGCGGCAAAGCTGACGTCATCGGGCAGGACGGCGAGACGGTCGGTCGGAACGGCGACACGTTGCGCCCATCCGGCTTGATCGACCAAAGCCGCGACGCGGGCGCCAACGGCCGGCCCTGAGCCATCGGCTGGTGCCCGTTCGACGATCCCAGCGATGTCCTGGCCGGGTATCCAGCCGTTCGGACGTATGCTGAGCAGGCGCAGTTCGCCGCGGTTCAACGAGGTCGCGTGGACCGAGACAAGCGCCTCGTTCGAGGCCGGTTGAGGCTCGGCAAGCTCCGAGATGCTCAGTCCGGTCGCGCTGTCGGAGGAGATGACGAGGGCGAGCATGGTTCATACCTCTTGGCTGCGCGGCGGTCGCACCGCTCATTCGCAAATGTACCTTATCGACTTTTGCCTTTGAATAATTTAGATATGAAGGCAATTGATCGCTAAAAACCGTCAATCATGAAGCAGCCTCTCAGCTACCCCTGGCTCGATTTCGATGTGGATGACCTTTCCGCGCCTGCGATTGCCGTGCGCGTCGATATCCCAGAGACCAGAGCGGAGGTACCCTCCCATTGGCACCGCAAGGGCCAACTCGTTTTCGCGCTTGCAGGCGGCGTCACATGCCGCGTCCCAAGCGGTCTATGGATGGTGCCGCCGCATTGCGGGGTGTGGATCCCCGGCGGCATGGATCACAGCAATGTCGCGACCGCCAACGCCCGGATTTTTTTCGTCTACATAGAGCCGGGAGCCGCCGACCTGCCGGAGCGGTGCTGCACGCTTTCGATCTCGCCACTGCTGCGCGAATTGATCATCGAGCTTTCCGATCGGCTGCAGGACGACGAGGCGAGGGGCGAACTCTTGACCAAAATGCTGCTCACCGAATTGCCACGCATGCCTGTCCAGCAATTGCACCTGCCGATCTCATCCGAGCCGCGCTTGAACAGGATCGCCGAGGCGTTGGCGCAAGACCCTGCCGACCGCAGCACGCTGGCGGACTGGGCCAAGCGCATGGCGCTCAGCGAGAGCAGCCTCGCCCGCCTTGTGACAAAGGAGACAGGTCTAAGTTTCGGGCGCTGGCGCCAGCAATTGCACTTGATCGTTGCAATTCGGGAACTGGCGTCCGGCAAGAGTGTCCAGCAAGTCTCGGGCGATCTCGGCTATGGTTCGGTCACGGCCTTCATCACCATGTTCAAGAAGGCGCTTGGGAAGCCGCCGGCCAAATACCTCAGTGGTATCGCGCAAAATGGCGGCTCTGCATTCGTGGCGTAATGCTCACTTGAAGGCTGGGTCGAGCCGATCGCGTTGCCAGCGCGCGAGAGTGCAGCTTGGGCTTTGGGACTCAGGCCACCGATGGCTCGGCGGTTTCGCGCCTCAACTCCGGTTTGGAACCGAGAACTTCTTCCACAATCCCGCGCGCAATCTCGCGTTCACCCATGATCACCGTATCGGCGCCCAAACCCTTGAGATGTTCGACCTCGGCATCGGAATGGGCACGGGCGATGACGTTGATGCCAGGGTTGGCGGCGCGGGCTCGGAGCACGATCTGGCCGGCTTCGAAGGCATTGGGGATGGCAAGGATCAGCCGGCTGGCGCCTTCGGGATTGGCGGCGGCGAACACTTCGGCATTGGCCGCATTGCCGGCGACGGTCTCGATGCTGTCCGCTTTCAGCCTCGCCAGCGTCTTGTCGGCGTCCTCGATGACCAGGAAGGGCAGTGCCGCGTCTTTCAGCGCCGAGCCGACCAGGCCACCGACACGGCCGTAGCCGATGAGGATGGCATGGCCGGTGAGTGCCGTCTTTGGCGGCGGCCCGTCCTCCCTTTTCGCCGTTGCCGCGACAGAGGCCACCTGGCCCGGCTCCGTCGCCGGACCAACCGGTTTTGCTTCGACCGGCGGTGCCGTCCTGGCGGCGCGCCGTTCCAGCCACGGCTTCATCCAGTCGATGGCCAGGAACATCAGCGGGTTGAGGACGATCGACAGGATGGCGCCGGCCAGAATGAGGTCGCGACCTTGTTCGGGCAACAGTTTCAGCCCGACGCCGAGCTCGGCCAGGATGAAGGAGAATTCGCCGATCTGGGCAAGGCTTGCCGAAATCATCAATGCGGTGGCCAGGGGATAGCCGAAGGCAACGACGATGACGAACGCCGCCAGCGATTTGCCGATGACGATGATGGCCAGCGTTGCCAGGATCGGCCAGCCATTGCTGATCAGGCTGAACGGGTCGAACAGCATGCCGACCGAGACGAAGAACAACACGGAAAAGGCATCGCGCAGCGGCAAGGATTCTTCGGCGGCACGGTGACTGAGTTCGGATTCGCTCATGATCATGCCGGCGAAGAATGCGCCCAGCGCCAGTGAGACCCCAAACAGTTTGGCCGCGCCAAAGGCGACGCCGAGCGCTATGGCAAGCACCGCCAACCGGAAGAGCTCGCGCGAGCCGGTGTGGGCGACATAGTGCAGGATCCAGGGGATGACCCGGCGGCCGACCACCAGCATGACGACGACGAAGGCGGCGACCTTGGCCAGCGTGATGCCGACGACGCCCCAGATGCCGTAGCTGGCCGGCAGCGACAGCAGCCCGCTCGCATGGGCGTCGGTCTGCTCCTGGCCGCCGAGCACGCCG
The DNA here is from genome assembly GCF_003997735.1 of Mesorhizobium sp. M7A.F.Ca.MR.148.00.0.0. Classification (NCBI taxonomy): domain Bacteria; kingdom Pseudomonadati; phylum Pseudomonadota; class Alphaproteobacteria; order Hyphomicrobiales; family Phyllobacteriaceae; genus Mesorhizobium; species Mesorhizobium sp. M7A.F.Ca.MR.148.00.0.0. The sequence goes on from NZ_RZTB01000084.1 coordinate 10,540, forward strand.
GCCAGCGCCGGCAGCAGCACCAGCGCCAGCACCATGGCCAGGTCCTCGACGATCAGCCAGCCGACAGCGATGCGGCCGCGCTCGGTCTCAATCATCCGCCGCTCTTGCAGAGCGCGCAGCAGCACGACCGTCGAGGCGACCGATAGTGCCAGGCCGAACACCAGTCCCGCGCCCATCGACCAGCCGAGCATCCACGACAACCCGGCACCGAGTGCGGTGGCAAAGCCGATCTGGACGACGGCGCCCGGCACGGCTATGGCGCGCACCGACAGAAGATCCTTCAACGAGAAGTGCAACCCGACGCCGAACATCAGGAGGATGACCCCGATTTCGGCCAGTTCGTTGGCAAGGCCGGCATCGGCGACGAAGCCAGGCGTGTTCGGCCCGACCAGCACGCCGGCTACGAGATAACCGACCAGCGGCGGGATACGGA